>JBDSBK010000372.1:0-12100 GCA_039921645.1 Dokdonella sp. | reverse complement strand
CGCGCGATCGAGCCAACGCAGCACGCCGGGCAGCTTGTCGCGATCGAGGTTTTCCTCACGCATACTCGTTTCCGGCGCAGAGTTGCAGCCATTGCGACGCGGTCGTGGGGGCAGATAGCGATTGACCGGCTTGTAGCCGTACTCGGGCATCAGCGCATAGCCTTCGCGTTCGGCGACGAGTTTTGAAATCGCCGATTCCTCGTCGCCGAGATCACCGAAGTGACGCGCGCGTGTCGGGCAAGCCATCACGCAGGCAGGCTGGCGATCTTCTTCGTCGAGTGTCTCGTTGTAGATGCGATCAATGCACAGCGTGCATTTCTGCATCGTGCCGCGTTCCATGCTGAACTCGCGTGCGCCGTAAGGGCAGGCCCACGAACACAGCTGGCAACCGATGCACTTGTCCGCGTCGACGAGCACGATGCCGTCCTCGGCGCGTTTGTAGCTTGCGCCGGTAGGGCACACCGTGACACAGGCGGGTGTTTCGCAGTGCAGGCAGGAGCGCGGGAAATGCACGGTCATTTCCTGCATTGCGGCGGAGCTGGCGCTGGCGAAGGAGCCGGTGGATGGACGGTCGTTTTCGCGTGAGACGCTTTCCGCGTGCGCGTGCGGTCTCCTCTCCATCAGAAGGCCGGACGTATCCACGGAATAACTGTGCACGCGATTGAACCAGACGCCGCTCGGCTCCTTGCCGTAAGGCTCCTGATCGAGCAACGGCCCGAAGTCGCCGCCGTCGTTCCATTCCTTGCATGCGACGGCGCAGGCGTGGCAGCCAACGCACGTGTCGAGGTCGATGACGAGGCCGAGCTTCTTCGCAGTGGGCGGAGGCAGGGTGGTCATGGTTGCAGTGGCCAGAAATATGGAATCAGTATCATCGACAGCGCGCAAAACACCGCGATCAGTGGGATGCCGACTTTCATGAAATCGGTGAAGCGGTAGCCGCCGGCATAGTAGACCATCGTGTTGGTCGGGTAGCCGACCGGCGTTGCGAACGAAGTCGCGGCAGCGAACGCGACCGCGATCACGAATGGCTTCGGATCGGCATGCGCCGAATGCGCGACAGAAATCGCGATGCCGACCATCAGCACGACCGAAGGGTTGTGGCCCATCAATTCGGTCAGCAGGGCCGTGAGCAGATACACCATGAGCAAAGCGGCGAGCGGGCCGTGCGAGCCGACGAGATGCATGCCCGCGGCAACGAGCGTTTCGGAGAGGCCGCTGTTCTCGATCGCGCTACCGAGCGGCAGGATCGCAGCGAGCAGGATGATGATTTTCCAGTCGATACCCTCGTACAGATCCTTGCGCCCGTAACAACCGGCGACTGCCATCGCTACCGCACCGGCGATCGCGGCCACCGGGATCGGCAGCCAATGCAAGCCGGAGACGACGATGACCGCCGCCATGATCGCAATGGCCGCCAGCGCGCGCCGAGGCGTCCTTCGCATGTCTTCGCGTTCGCTCAATACGACGAGGCGTTCGTCGCCACGCACGGCATCGGCGGCCGTATCGCCGACCAGCAGAAGAAGCACGTCGCCGACAGCAAGGCGCACATCCTTCAGCTTCTCGCGCAGGATGCGACCGCGGCGGTGGATCGCCAGCGCGACTGCATCGTGGTTGCGCTGGAAATCGAGTTCGCCCAAGGTGCGGCCGTCGATGATCGTGTCCGGCTTGACCATGACCTCGACCAGCACGCGCGCGCGGCCATGATCGGGACCATAGCGATTTTCGGGATCCAGTTCGAGATTCGCGCTCGCTCGCAGTTCCTCGATCTTCTCCCAGTCGCCGCGCACAAGCAGCACGTCGCCGGCTTCGAGTCGCTGCGAACGCGGCGACCACAGATGCTGGTCGCCGCGCAGGAGTTCGAGGGGATAAACGCCATATTTTTCGCCGAGCTTCGCGTCGGCAATGGTCTGTCCGACCAGCGGCGACGTCGCGGCGAGCTTGAGTTCTGTCACGTACTTGCCCGCCTGGGTTTCCATCGGCAGGTTGGTGCTGATGTCGCGCGGCAGCAACCAGCGACCGATCAGCATCAGGTAGACGATGCCGACGACCGCGAGCAGCACGCCCATGCGCGTGAATTCGAACAAGCCGAATGCCGGCAAGCCGTGCTTCTGCGCAATGCTGTCGGCAAGCAGGTTCGATGAGGTGCCGATCAGGGTACAGACGCCGCCCATCTGCGCTGCAAACGCCATCGGCATCAGCACGCGGCCGGGCGAAGTTTTCGTGCGTGCGCATATGCGCAATGCGAGCGGCAGAAAGGTTGCGACCAGCGCGATATTCTTCACGAACGCGCCCATCGGTGCGATTGCGAGCATCAATGCGAGGGTGAGCAACCACGGTTGGCGAATGCGCGAGAGCAGGCGCCCGAGCGGTTCCAGCGCGCCGGAACGTTCGATGCCGAGGCTGAGCGCGAACATCGCCGCAACCGTCACCGTCGCTTCGTTGCTGAAACCCGCGAGCGCCTCTTCGGGCGACACCAGATGCAGCGCGACCAGCAGAACGAGAACGATCAACGCGACCAGATCGATGCGCACCTTCTCGCTCGCGAACAATGCGATCGCACCGATCACGATGGCAAGCGTCATCCAGGTCTGCGCACTCACGGCAATCCCGCGACCGCAACGAGCTCGATAAGATGGCCATCGACGCGTGGGGTCGCGTCCCGCTCGATGCGCACGCGCAGGTCGAACCAGGCCGCCTGACCCGTGACGGGATCGGCGTTCGCGTAGCGTGTCTTGCCATCGCGCGCCGGCAACGATTCATCGATCAGGTGGTTGAGCAGGAAGCCATCGACATTTTCCGGTGCATTTGCGCTGAGCTTCCACGCACCTTTGCGCTTGCCGATCGCGTTCCAGGTCCACACCGTGCCCGGCGCGGTACCCGCATGCAGTTTCGCCTGCACGCGGATGCGTCCGCGTGGTGCGGCGAGCCAGATCCAGTCCTCGTCCGCAACGCCGTTCGCAGTTGCCGTGTGTGGATGCAGATACAGGTAATTGCGCGTTGCGATCTGGCGCAACCATTTGTTCTGCGAACCCCACGAGTGATACATGAACATCGGGCGTTGGGTGATCGCGCACAGATCAAAGTCCGCCCCTTCAAGGGAAGGGTTGGGTGAGGATGGTGTTCGATCGAAGGCCTGCACGCTGCTTGTTGCTTCATCGAGCGACCCATACCAGAACGGCAATGGGTCGAAGAACCGCGCCACGCGCTCACGATCTTTCTCCGGCGGCTGCGCAACACCGTGGCCTTGCGCCGCCAGTCGAAATTTCTGCAGCGTTTCCGCATAGAACTGCAGCACGATTGGTTGCGTCGAACCGACGAAGCCGAGCGCCTTGGCCCATTCCAGATAGTCGCGATTGGCCATCTTGTAGTAGCGCCCGGCGGCAGGAATTTCGCGATGCCAATGGCAACCGTGTTCGATGTAGCGCGCGAGCTGGTCGGGGTTCGGTGCGCCGATACCTTCGCTCGTACCGTCCGCGCCGCGCCAGCCGGCGAGCAGGCCCACGCCGGGCGCACGTTCGTGTTCGACCATGTACTGCGCGTAGCCGCGCGGATACTTCGCGGCGCCATCGTCGTCGACGAGGCCGGGCAATTTCAGGCGTGCACCGAGATCGAGCAGGACGTCCTGGAATGGACGCACGTCGCGATCGGGCGGCATCACCGGTTGGCGAATCGCATCCGCAGCGCAGTCGGCATCCGAGATCGGGCGGTCGAGCAGGCTGATGCAGTCGTGGCGTTCGAGATACGTCGTATCCGGCAGCACCAGATCGGCGAACGCAACCGTTTCCGAATCGTAGGCGTCGGCATAGATGATGTGCGGAATGCGGTAGTCGCCGGTGGCCGGATCGCGGTCGCACAGCATCTGCCGCGTCGCCGTCGTGTTCATCGCCGAATTCCAGCCCATGTTGGCCATGAAAAGGAACAAGGTGTCGATGCGATACGGATCGCCCGCGTGCGCGTTCGCGATCACGTTCTGCAGCATGCCGTGCGCGGCGAACGGATGTTCCCACGAGAAGGCCTTGTCGATGCGGCGCGGATCGCCTTGTGCGTCGACGACGAGATCTTCCGGCGCATGCACGTAGCCGAGCGGTCCCGCGTCGAGCGTGCCGTTCGCCCGTCGCGTCTTGCCGGGCCGGTTCGGCGGTGGTGCGGATTTCGGATACGGCGGCTGGTAGCGGAAGCTGCCCGGTGTGTCGATGGCGCCAAGCAGCATCTGCAGAAGATGCAGCGTCCTGCACGTGTGGAAACCATTCGCGTGTGCCGAGATTCCACGCATCGCGTGCATTGCGACCGGCCGACCGATCATTTCGTCGTGTTCGCGACCCCAGGCATCGGTCCAGCGTTGCTTCAGCGTGATCGATTGATCGAATGCGGTGTCGGCGAGCTCGCGCGCGAGGCGGCGGATCGTGTCGACGGAAACGCCGCAGGCCTGCGCCACCGATTCCGGCGCGTACTCGTTGGAAAGGTAGCGTTCGGCGAACAACTGGAATGCGGGCACCGCGGAGCGGCCATCGGACAAGGTGTATTCGCCGACGACCAGCGGTGCAATGTCGATCGCGTCCGCACGCTCGATACGCGATGCCTTGAAGCCCTCCCAGTCGACCGGCGAGTTTGGGCGCGGATGGCGTTCAAGCGACGCACTCACCGCACACAGCGCATCGCCCTGCGCATCACGCGCAATCATTCCGTCATCCGCCGTGCCGGGCGCGCGGATCACCAGATGATGCGCATTCGTGTAGCGCACGAGGTAGTCGAGATCGATTCGATCCGTGCGCAACAACTCATGGATGAACGCGCCCGCGAGCAAACCGTCCGTGCCCGGATTGATCGGCACCCATTCGTCCGCGATCGCCCCATAGCCGCTGCGCACCGGATTGATCGCGACGATCTTCGCGCCGCGCGCCTTCAACTTGCCCAGACCCAGTTTGATCGGATTGGAGTCGTGGTCTTCGGCGACACCCCACAGCATCAGGTATTTGGTCAGCGCCCAGTCCGGTTCGCCGAATTCCCAGAACGAACCGCCGAGCGTGTACATGCCGGCCGCGGCCATGTTGACCGAACAGAACCCGCCATGTGCGGCGTAGTTGATCGTGCCGAACGCCTGCGCCCACCAACCCGTCAAGGCCTGCGACTGGTCGCGGCCGCTGAAGAACGCGAGCTCGTCGGGATTGCGTTCGCGGATATCGCCGAGCCATTGCGTCGCGAGCGCGAGCGCTTCGTCCCACTCGATTTCTCGGAACTCGCCTGCGCCGCGTTCGCCGACGCGCAGCAGTGGTTTGGAAAGTCGTGCGGGCGAGTAGTGCTGCATGATGCCGGCCGAGCCCTTCGCGCAGATCACGCCGCGATTGACCGGATGTTTCGGATTGCCATCGATATAGCGGACGCGACCGTCCTTGAGATGGACGCGAATGCCGCACCGGCACGCGCACATGTAACAGGTCGTGGTCTTGACCTCGTCTCCGGTCGGCTTGTTCAGTTCGATTGGTGCGTGGGGCACGACTGGGGCCATCGTTTTTTGCAGGTCCGTCATGGTAACGGAAGCGTCACGCCTAAGAGCGAGCTGCGTACAATCGCGATCCCGACAGCGATGGGTGCAACGTGCGGTCTCGCAATGATCTCCGCTCCACGCGAGGTATCGGAAACGCGGGCGCGCCTGCCGATGAAGTGTTGCCGCGCGCATTCTATCGACGCGATTCGCGCGATGTCGCGCCCGATCTGCTCAACAAGATCCTGCTCGGTCCGGACGGATGCCGCGGGCGCATCGTCGAAACGGAAGCGTATTGCGGCGCCGTCGACGAAGCTGCGCACACGTTTCACGGCAAGACGGCGCGCAACGCGACGATGTTCGGACCGCCGGGTCACCTGTACGTGTATTTCACCTACGGCATGCATTGGTGCGCGAACGCATCCTGCGGCGACGAAGGCGTCGGCATCGGCGTGTTGTTGCGCGCCGTGCAACCGTTGAGCGGGCTGGAGCAGATGCGTCTGCGGCGACCGCGTGCGAAGAACGAGCGCGAACTCTGCAGCGGTCCGGCGCGCCTGTGCCAGGCGTTCGGCATCAGAGGCGCCGACGATGGTGCGGACCTGGTGACAGGGCGGTACCGCATCGCGAGCGACGGCATGCCGCCGCCGATCGACCCTGTCGTCACGCCGCGCGTGGGCATTTCGCGTGCGATCGATTCACCGTGGCGCTGGTATGTCCCAGGCAATCCCCATGTGTCGAAGCGCTAGCGATCGTGCGCGGTGATCGAAGACAAGGTCGGATTTCTTTTTTGACTCCGGGCCGCACCACGTCCACAGGCGATTGCAATGCATGGGTGGGCCTCAGCGCCAATGGAATGTCGGTTTTCTCGCAAAACCGTGTTTTGAAATGCAGACACCCGGGAACGTGACCATGCCGCTTGAATCCGCCGCTGCACCATCGAAGCTCCAGCAAATCGGTACGCGCGCATCGCGTATCGTGACGGTACTGATCAGCAACGCGATTTCGATCGTCGGAGTATTGCACTACGGCTGGTCCGCGACGAACGTGCTCGTGTTGTACTGGCTCGAGAGCCTGCTCATTGCGGTCTTCACGTGCCTTCGCATCGCCGCGCATTGTCGGCTGACGCATCGGAAAGGACACTGGCGTGAAGGCCAGCTGACGCCGTCGCCGGGCAATCTCGGCCAGCGCCCGACGATGCTGCGCGACTACGCGCTGGTCGCTTTCGTGTTCACGCTCGCGCACGGAATTTTCGTGATCGGGCTTGCCTTCATCTTCACGATGAAACATCCCGATTCGCCGGTATGGCGCTTCGACTCCATCGCGTTCCGGCACGGTGCACTGTTGCTGCTTGGGGTTCTCGCCGTCGACTTCTGCCTCGACATGACGGGCATGCGCACGCGCCCGTTCGCGTGGGTCCGTGCCTACACGCAGCAGCGCATGGGGCGCGTGCTCGTGCTGCACCTGGCAATCATTTTCGGCATGTTCGCCGCGGCGGCGACCGACTCGCCCTATGCCATTCTTTACGTGCTGATCGGACTCAAGACCCTGTGGGATCTGGCCATGTCCAACGCCGCCGATACGCCCGCGCCGACCGCCGACCATCCACCGGCATGGTTGATCAGCGTCAGCACGCGCGTCGGCAAGGGAAAGATCGGCGCAGCCGACTTGGACCAGCAGTGGCAGCAGGGTCGCGCAGCGGCGCGCGCACACGCGATCGAGGACGAACAGGCGATGCTGCCGAAGAACGGACCGCGCTGACCAATGCAATCCACCGGTCAGCGCGGTATTCGACGAGTCGCATTCAGTTCGGTGCGTCGACCCTGATCGAAGGGTCGTCGAAGTTCGAGTAGCGCACGCGGGTGGTTGCCGTGTGCCCCATGAAGGTGCCCGTCGATTCGATCTGGATCGGCATGCCGCTCTTTTGCGAGATCCAGGTTTTTGCGTCCGATTTTGCCGGCTTGGTCGTCGTGTACGCGTAAACCCTGGCCGGTTCGCCGTCGACGGTCTCGTCGGGCAGCGCCTGCACGGTCATGCCGGCTTCGACTTCGCGCAGGAAATCTTCATTGCGGTACTGCGCGGTCATCTTGCCGACTCCCGGTACCGGCAGACGCGTCAGCTTGCCGTTCATGTCCATGTAGATGGCATCGCCAATGATGGTTTGCTCGGGTCCACGAGCGGACTTCAGGCGATAGCGGTCGGGCGCGACGAAATCCATCGCCGAGATCTGCTCGCCTTTCCTGATATCGGTGACGGTCGCGTGAAAGCTGTGTGCCTTGAGGAACTTGGCGAACGCGGCGTGCAAATCGTCGGTCGGCGAGGCCTGGGCAACGGCGCAGGTCAGGACCAGCGAAAGGCCTGCCAGGGTCTTCGTAAGCGAGGGCATGCGACTCTCCGGAGCAATGGTGGATGAGGGCTGTGACAAACTAGGCAGATAGTACGCAAACTCGCCCAGCTTCGGGACACGCCGCCAGATGGATCGCTACGAACGCATTCTGACCCTGCATCGCATCCTGAAGTCGGCGCGCTATCCGGTTTCGTTCGCGCGACTCAAGGACGATCTGGCGTGCTCGCGCGCCACGTTGTACCGCGACATCGCATTTCTGCGCGACGCGCTCGGCGCGCCGATCGAGAGCGGCGACGGCGAGGAAGCCACCGTGCGTTACGCCGCGGACGAGGCCGATCGCTTCGAGTTGCCCGGCTTGTGGTTGACAAGCGAGGAGCTGGCGGCGCTGCTCGCGCTGAACGAATTGCTCGGGCGCTCCGATCCCGGCGTGCTGGCAGGCGCGCTCGCGCCGTTCCGCGCACGCATCGAGCGCCTGCTGTCCGATCATTCCAGCGGTCGCGCGTTGCCGATCGAGCGCATTCGCGTGCTGTCCAGTGGTGCGCGCACGCTCGACCAGGCGGCGTTTCGCACGGTCGCAAGCGCGTTGCTGAATCGGCAGCGGCTGAAATTCCGCTACCGCGCGCGCTCGACCGATGCGTTGACCGAACGCATCGCCTCGCCGCAGCGCCTCGCCCACTATCGCGACAACTGGTATCTAGACGCCTGGGATCACAGTCGCGACGCATTGCGCAGTTTCGCGCTCGATCGCATCCGCGAGCCGCAGTTGATCGACGAGACCGCGCTCGACCGCGAGACTGGCGAACTCGACGCGCATCTTGCGTCGAGTTACGGCATCTTTTCCGGCGCGCCCAAGGCCTGGGCGACGATCCGCTTTTCTTCGCACGCGGCGCGCTGGGTCGCCGACGAGCACTGGCATTCGCAGCAGCAGGGCGCGCGCCTTCCCGACGGGCGTTACGAACTCAAGCTGCCGTATTCGAATTCGCGCGAGCTGCTGATGGATGTGCTGAAGTACGGGCCGGATGCGGAAGTCGTCGCGCCCGTGAGCCTGCGCGAGGAAATGAAGATCCTGCTTCAACTCGCTCTCGGCGCTTATCAGACGGCACAGTGAGTCGACGCTCATGATCCATGACGAATCCAACACGGACGAACCCACCGCGCTGCCGCCGCCGTTGCCGACGATTCCCGGCGCGAATGAGCTGAGCATTTCGCTGGTGCTCGGCTCCGGCGGCGCGCGCGGTTACGCGCATATCGGCGTGATCGAGGAATTGCAGGCACAGGGCTTCGCCATCCGTTCGATTGCGGGCAGTTCGATGGGCGCGCTGGTCGGCGGCATCCATGCGAGCGGCAAGTTGCCCGAGTTCAGCCAGTGGGTGCGCCCGATGTTGCGCCTGGACGTGTTGCGTCTTCTCGACTGGACCTGGACCGGCGGCGGCTTCATCAAGGGCGACCGCATCATCGGTGCGTTGAAGGAGCTGATCGGCGAAATAGACATCGAGGATTTGCCGATTCCGTACACCGCGGTCGCGGTCGATCTCGACACGCAACGCGAGGTGTGGTTCTCGCGCGGCCCGCTGTTCGACGCGGTGCGCGCGTCGATTGCGATACCGACGATCTTTCGCCCGCACCGCTATCAGGGACGCTTGCTCGTCGACGGCGGCCTGCTCAATCCATTGCCGGTGTCGCCGACGTTGCGCGATCACACGGATGCGACCATTGCGGTCGATGTCAACGCGGCGCCGGAGCCCTTGCGCGCATCGGGGCGCCACGTCGCATCGATGGAGGCTGAAACACCGCAAACGCTACCTGATGTCGAGCCGGCGGAGGCCCCTGCGCCCGCCCGCTACGGCGGACGCATCGCCCGCTTCATCGAGGCGCGCATGCAAAAGCGCGATCGCCGCGCGGCTGCACAGGAACCAGGCGCGTTCGAGCTGTTCGCTCGCTCGCTCGATATCGTGCAGGAGACGATCACGCGCTTGAAGCTCGCCGCGCAACCGCCGGATTTGCTGATCACGATTCCGCGCAACGCGTGCGCGTTCCATGAATTCCATCGAGCGGACGAACTGATCGAGCTGGGCCGCCTTCGCACGCGCGAAGCACTTCTGCGCTGGTCGCCGGTGCGCAAACCGCGTTGAGAATCGGCGACGCCGGGCGCGTGACTGCACGGCGACTGCAAGATGAGGCAACTATTCGCGGCACCGGATTCCTCAAGACCCGGCATCGTGGTCCTTCGCGCCAGCCCTGCTTGTGCCGGACATCCAATCGCCACAAAAGAAATCGGCCCGCCTTGGGGAGAGGCGGGCCGATTGGGCGGTGGCTTGGGAGAGAGGTTGGGGAGAACCTCAACGCCGAACCGCAGGATCAGGATAAAGCGGCGAAGCTTTCAGGATGGTTTCGCGCGCAACCACCGTTCAGTGTTTGTTTTGCAAATTATTGTAGTGACTGCGGCTTCAGTCGCACGGCGGTGTCGGTGAGTGACGAAGTTCACACAATCGAGCGACGCCGATTCCGAGTATCGCCGAGTGCACACAAACGAAGGCCGGCAACTGCCGGCCTTCGCATTGCCACGACCGGGTGAAATCAGCCGCGCTTCATCGATCCGAAGAACTCGTCGTTGCTCTTCGTGTTCTTCATCTTGTCGAGCATGAACTCCATCGCGGCGAGCTCGTCCATCGGATGCAGCAGCTTGCGCAGGATCCAGATCTTCTGCAGCTGGTCCGGCTCGATGAGCAATTCCTCGCGGCGCGTGCCGGAACGGTTGATGTCGATCGACGGGTAGACGCGCTTCTCGGAGATGCGGCGGCTCAGATGCACTTCCATGTTGCCGGTGCCCTTGAACTCCTCGTAGATCACCTCGTCCATCTTCGAGCCGGTTTCGACCAGCGCGGTGGCGATGATGGTCAGCGAACCGCCTTCCTCGACGTTGCGTGCGGCGCCGAAGAAACGCTTTGGGCGCTGCAGTGCGTTCGCGTCGACACCACCGGTCAGCACCTTGCCGGAGCTTGGCACGACGGTGTTGTAGGCGCGGGCGAGACGCGTGATCGAATCGAGCAGGATGATCACGTCCTTCTTGTGCTCGACCAGACGCTTGGCCCGCTCGATCACCATTTCGGCAACCTGCACGTGGCGCACGGCGGGCTCGTCGAAGGTCGAGGCAACGACTTCGGCGCGTACGCCGCGTTGCATCTCGGTGACTTCCTCGGGACGCTCGTCGATCAACAGGATGATCAGGTGCGCGTCCGGATGGTTGTGCACGATCGCCTGGGCGACGTTCTGCAGCATCATCGTCTTGCCGGCCTTCGGCTGCGAGACGATCAACCCGCGCTGGCCGCGACCGATCGGCGCGACGAGGTCGAGGATGCGACCGGTGATGTCCTCGCTGGAGCCGTTGCCGCGTTCCAGATGGAACGCCTTGCGCGGGAACAGCGGGGTGAGATTTTCGAACAGCACCTTATTCTTCGACATCTCCGGCGGTTCGCCATTGATGTTGTCGACCTTGAGCAAGGCGAAATAACGCTCGCCTTCTTTCGGTGGACGGATGCGGCCCGTGATGTAGTCGCCGGTGCGCAGGTTGAAGCGGCGGATCTGGCTCGGCGAGACATAGACGTCGTCGGGGCCGGCCAGGTACGACGCGTCGAACCCGCGCAGGAAGCCGAAGCCGTCCTGCAGGATTTCCAGAACACCTTCGCCATAGATGCCGCCGCCGGCGCGTGCATGCGCCTTCAGGATGAAGAAGACGATGTCCTGCTTGCGCGCACGCGCGACGCCTTCCTGCACGCCGAGGGTTTCGGCGAGGATGAGCAATTCCGCGGCGGTCTTGCGCTTGAGATCGTTGAGGTCGATCAGCGGACCGTTGCCGCCGCCGTTGCGCGAATCGTCTTCCTCATCCGCGTTCGGATTGTTGTAACCCTGCGGATTGTTGCCGCGGCCACCGCGGCGATCGCGTCGGCCACGGCGCGGCTGGCCTTGGCCACCTTGCCCTTGGCCTTGTTGCTGCTGGCCACCTTGCTGAGGATTGGCACTGTTGCCGTCGGCATTCTCGTTGCCGGAGGGCTCTTGCTGTTCATTGTGAACGTCAACATGCATAGGCGCGGCGTCCTGTACGACAGGCGCCTGCTGCGGTTGCTGCTGCTGGCCACGCGGAGTTTTCTGCCGGGGCTCGGGACGGCCTTCGGCGGCGACGCGCGGGGCGTCATCATTCGTTTCGTTTTCGGACACGGGCAATCCTCGCTGGGCGCCGTTGGAACTGGGAGGGGAAGGATCAGGGAGAAGCGGGC
>JBDSBK010000371.1:0-4345 GCA_039921645.1 Dokdonella sp. | reverse complement strand
GAATCGCGCTGCGTATCGCTGGTACCGGTCTTGCCCGCGGCGTGCAGCCAGCCGAGACCGGAATCGTTGATCGCATGGGCGGTGCCGCTGATCGCGACCTGCTGCATCGCGTAGGTGACGAGGCGCGTCGCGGTCGCATAGTCGCCGGCGCCCGCCTTCACCGTGTAGCGCGACAGGGGCCGACCCTGCGCGTCGAGCACGCCACGCACCGCGCGCAACGGCAACGCGTGCCCATCGGCCGCGAGGTATTGATACAGGCGCGCCACATCGAACGGACTCAGGTCGATCGCACCGAGCAGCATCGATGGATTCGGGTTTATTTCGCGCCCGAGGCCGAACGAGGCGAGAAATCCATGCACGCGATCGATGCCGATGCGCTGGCCGAGATGGATCGTCGCAAGATTCCAGCTCTGCTTCAGTGCATCGACCAGCAGCACTTGCCCATGCGACTGGTGATCGTCGTTCTCGGGATGCCAGTGCGAGCCATTCGGCTGCACCATGTCGATCGCGCCGTCATCGAGCAGGGTCGCGAGCGAATAGCGTTGCGGCTGCGCCAGCGCGACGAGATTCACGAAAGGTTTCACCAGCGAGCCGATCGGTCGCAGCGCATCGAGCGCGCGATTGAAGCCGGGTTCGTCGACATCGCGACTGCCGATCATCGCCTGCACTTCGCCGTCGTGCGCACCGGTCACGACCAGCGCCGCCTCGACTGCGTCGCCGCGCTTGCCGAGAGCGGTGAGTGCCTTGTCGATCGCGTCTTCGCCGAGCGACTGCACCGAAGGCGCGAGTGTCGTGTGGATCGAAAGGCCTGCGCTGTTGAGCTCGGCGTCGGGGTAATCCTGCTTGATCTGGCGGCGCACGAGTTCGAGGAAGGCCGGGTAACGATCGCGCGGCAGGGTTGCGTTCGCCGCCGTGCCGATCGGTTGCTTGATCGCATTTGCGCTCGTCGCTTCATCGATGAGACCGGTGTCGCGGAACACGCCGAGCACGACGTTGCGCCGTGCCAATGCACCGTCGGGATTGCGCCGCGGGTCGTACAGGCTCGGCCCCTGCACCATGCCGACCAGCAGCGCAATGTCGGCCGCGCCGAGTCCGTGCAGGTCGTGTCCGAAATAGAATTCGCTCGCCGCGGCGAAGCCGTGCACGGCTTGCGCACCCTGCTGGCCGAGGAACACTTCGTTGATGTATGCCTCGAGGATCCGCTTCTTGTCGTAGCGCGCCTCGATGATCAGCGACAGCAACGCCTCGTTGAGCTTGCGCGTGAAGGTCTGGCCGCGGTCGAGGAACAGGTTCTTGACGAGCTGCTGGGTCAGCGTGGAGCCACCCTGCACGACATGACCCGCCAACAGGTTGGCCCATGCCGCGCGGACGATGGCGAAGGTATTGACACCATGGTGATGCTTGAAATCACGATCCTCCACCGCCTGCAATCCGCTCAACAGCAGCGCCGGCACTTCGCCGAGCGTGACGTAACGGCGATCCTCCTGCAGCTCGCCGTACAAGGTCGCGATGCGCGCGGGTTCGAGCCGCACGTTCGGCAGCGCCGCGCCCGAATCGGCATCGACGAGCTGGCCGACGCGCCCGTCGGCGAGTGTTACAGCGACACGCTTGTCGCGTTCGCGTCCGTCGAGATAGATGAATGCACGACGCGCGATCGTGAAGCGCGCGCCTTCGCGATGCCAGGTTCCCGGCGTCTTCGCCTGCGCGTCCTCGAGATAACGCGCCGCGCCGAGTTCGAGCTGCAGCACGTCGGCATTCATCGGCAGGCCAGGAGCGAGCTGCAACGGCCGCGCGTACACGCGGCTGGGAATCTGCCAGGACAGGTCATCGAAGCGACCGCGCACTTCCTGATCCAGATAGAACGAATAGGGAAGCAGGAAGCCGACCGCAAGGCCAAGCATGATCAGGAACGGGATGCGCACGATGCGCCAGGCGACGTGCATGGCACTCAGGGAACTGGAAAGAAAGGTCAAGCGGGATTCCGGGAGGCAGGCGATCAGGGCGCTACGGGACGTGTGCGCAGTGTAGCCGCGCCGCGTCGCGGCTGGCGAGACGCGCGGCGCGCGCGCGACCGGACGGATCGGCGATAATCGCCCGAAATTTGTCGAACCGGCGCCTTCTGCGAAGTCGCCGGTTCTCCGCGATCGTTTGCGTTTTCTGCCGGAGCCTTGATGCACAGCCTTCCGTTCGCCGCGCAGCCGTCCGACGGCAACGGGATCGACGAACCTGCCGCGCGCACCGCTGCGACCGCGGTGCGTGTGTGCGTCTACGCTGCGAAAACGCCGGGCGCCGGGGTGCTCGATCTGCTTCGTCTGCGGCTGCCGTCCTCGGCGCAACTTGCGCTGATCGGCGCCTGCGCATCCAGTCCGGAATGGCCCGATGCGGAACGCGTGCCGGATATCGTGGACGCGCGCCCGAACGCCGTACTTGCCGGCGCTGCACAGCGTTTTCGCGGCGAGCATCTCGTGCTCGTGCGTGCCGACCTCCACTTGCCGGAATTCGCCTGCGAGCGGCTGCTGCATGCGCTGGATGGGGCCGACGTGCTCGGCGCGGTTGCATTGGACGATGCATGTCATCCGCTGCTGGCTGTCTCGAAAGGCAACACCATCGATGCGCATCGGCTCGATGCGCTGTGCTTCGCGTATTCCGATCGCCGCGCCTTCGATGATCCGACGTTTGCGGTCGAAGCGATGCCGCCGTTCTCCGCCTGGCACGGCGACCGCATCGCCCGCCTCGGCGCCGAGCGACTGCGCGACAGCGACGCGATCGACGCCAGCGGTTTTCGTGTCGTGCTGCTCGATCACGTCTATGTCGGGGACAGCGTGGACATCGCGAAGGCGCGCGCGGGTGATCGCGACCCGCGCGATCCGTTGCCGCCCTCGCCGCTCGATCCTTTGCGTGCTCTCGTCGCTACCGCGGCGGCAGGCGATTGTGTTCCCGCGCGCCCCGGCCTCGACGCAAGGCCGGTGCTGCTGCACGTGCTGCACGGCTGGGGCGGTGGCGCCGAGCGCTGGGTGCGCGATTTCGCGGCGGCGGATGCGGACGCGCACCACCTCGTGCTGATCGCGCGCGGCAGCTTCAAGCGTCGCCTGCACGGTGAATGGCTGGAACTCCACGACGGAAGCCTCGGTGGCCTTCCGCTGCGCCGCTGGCCGTTGCCGCGTGCGATTGCCGATACGGCGATTTCCGATGCAACGTATCGCGACCTGCTCGCGCGCATTGTGCGCGACTATTGCGTCGATGCGATCGTGCTGTCGTCGCTGATCGGGCACAGCCTCGATGCGTTGCGCACGCAGCTGCCGACGTTCTGCGTCGTGCACGATCACTACCCCTTGTGGCCGGTCCTGCATCGCGACTTCGGAGATGCCGCGCTGCGTTTCGACGACGCCCAGCGCGCCGCCGACCTTGCCGCGACCGGCGACGACCGCGAGTTCGCGAACCGCGATCCTGCGCACTGGCATCGCCTGCGCGACGAGACTGTCGCCGCGTTACGCGTCGCGAAAGCAACCTTGATCGCGCCGAGCCGCTCCGCGCTCGCCAATCATCTGCGACTCGCGCCGCAACTGCGCGAACTGCCGCAGCACGTGATCGCGCACGGTCTTGCCGCGTGGCCGAACGCCGCCGCGCGGCCGCCGGTTTCGTCGGCACGCGCACGGCCGCGCCTGCTTGTGCCGGGGCGCATTCGACGCGGCAAGGGTGCCGAGTTGCTGCGTACCGCGCTGGCCGGCCTGCGCGAGCATGTCGACCTGTTCCTGCTCGGTGCCGGCGCGGAAGCGCACGACCTGTTCGGCGAACGCGGCGTGCACGTCGTGCTCGACTACCGGCGCGACGAGCTGCCACAGCTGCTTGCGCAGATCCAGCCCGATGCGGCCTTGCTGCTGCCGACGGTCGCCGAGACATTCAGCTACACCTTGTCCGAACTTCGCAGTCTCGGCGTGCCGGTGATCGCGACGCGCGTCGGCGCACTCGCCGAACGCATCGACGATGGTGTCGACGGCTTCCTCGTCGACGCACACGCCGACGCGGTCGTCGCGCGCGTGGTCGAACTGCTCGCCGATCCGATCGCCTTCGACCAGGTGCGCAGCACCCTTGCGTCGCATACGCAAGCGACGCCTGCGCATATGGCACGTGACTACGCCTCGATCATGCGGCTGGGTCCGCGCGCGCCGGTGCGCTACCCGATCGCGACGACCGATGCCGCGCAACTGGAACTTGCCGTGGCGACGGACGCGCTGGTGCGAGGGCGCGAGCGCGAGCGTGTGCTCGACACCGAATTGTCCGTTGCACGCGCGGAAAGCGAGCGGCGCGGCGACTGGGGCCATTCGCTCGATCGCCAGCTCGTGAC
>JBDSBK010000370.1:0-3877 GCA_039921645.1 Dokdonella sp. | reverse complement strand
AGATGACCCGGCAGGCTGCCGATGCCGCGGGCGAGCGCGGCTTCGAATAGTGCCTGCCCTTCAACTTGTTCACCAAGGTCGAGCCACAACGTCATTCCACCGACGGGATCCGAGACACGCGTTTCTGAGGGGAAGTGGCGCAGGATCGATGCCCGACAGCGTTGCGCGTTCGTCGCCACCTCGCGTCGCAGGCGACGCAGAGCGCGGTCGAAGTCATGGTGTGCAAGGTAGTCGGCGATCGCAAGCTGCGGCAGCATCGCGGTCGCCACGGTCGAAAAGCATTTCGCACGAAGGATGTCTGAAGTGCTTTGCGCGCCCAATGCCCAACCGACACGCAGACCGGGCGCGAGCGTTTTCGAGAACGAGCCACAGGTGATGACGGTTGCATTGTGGTCGAATCGACGCAGCGGTGACGGTCGCTCGCCGGAGTAGGCGAGTTCGCCATACAGGTCGTCCTCGATCAAGACGACATCGTGGTCTGCGCAAGCCGCGACGATTGCACGCTTCGTCGCATCGTCACAACAGCTTCCGACCGGGTTGTTGAAATTCGGAACCAGCACGGCCGCGCGAACCGCGTGCCGCGCGAGCACTGCGCGCAAACACTCCACATCGATGCCACTGCCCGCACGATTCGGCACTTCGACCACACGCAACCCGAGCGCGGCAACCGCCTGCAGAAGACCGTAATAGGTCGGTGTCTCGAGAAGAACCACATCGCCGCTGCGGGTGACACTGCGCAAGGCGAGGCTGATGGCTTCCATCGCGCCGGCAGTGATCACGACTTCATCCGGGTCGACATCGACGCCGCAACGCAAATAACGCTTGGCAATCTGCACGCGAAGTTCCGCACATCCCTGCGGCGATCCGTAGCTGAGTGCCGCTTCCGGGGCTCGCCGCATCGCACGAATCGTCGCAGCGGCTATTCCCGCACTCGGCAAGAGCGCGAGCGACGGTGTGGCCGCATGCAATGGCAGCACGTCGTTGCGCGCGAGAATGTCCAGCACGCCGAGCAGTGCTGGATTGCGCAACGTCGTTGGTGCGCGCGTCTGGATGCGCGCGGAATGTGCCGCGGGCGCTGGCGTAACCGGCGCACGCACGTAATAACCGGACCGGTCGCGCGCCTCGACCAAGCCTTCTCGCTCGAGTTGCAGATACGCCTCGACGGCGGTTGCCACACTGACACGTTCCCGCCGGCCGAGGCTGCGCAGCGACGGCATACGTTCACCCGTTCGCAATACGCCGCGCTTTATCTGTCCGCGCAGACGGGTGGCAATTTCTTCGTAGAGTGGCATCGAGTCCAAGAATCTGTACTGGCTTAAATTGATGATAACTGAATCTGTATTGCTCACGCGCGAACCGCTAGCCTGATCACCCGTCACTACCGGTCACGCTTCGATGGTCATCGCCGCTGCTCGCGAATCCCGCGTCGCGCTCGCTCAACTACTCGTCGCAGAACTGCTGATCGGGTCGGTAGGCGTGTTCGTACACGAGGGCAAACAGGACCCGATCACGAGCGTGTTTTTCCGCTGTGTGTTCGGCAGCGTGTTCCTGATCATGTGGGGATCCGCGCGCGGCTATCTTCAAGGCGCCTTTCGCGATCGCACCCTGGTCAAGGCTTCGATCGTCAGCGGCATCCTTCTCGTATTGAACTGGGTCGCATTGTTCGCCGGCATGGCGCGCTCATCCATCGGCGTCGCCACCATCGTTTATCACTTCTTTCCGTTCGCGATGTTGATCCTGGCTGCCGTATTCCTTCGCGAACGCACCCATCCGGCGGATGTCGCCTGGACGGTGTTCGCATTCATCGGCGTCGGGCTGTCAGCCGATCCTTTCAAATTGTTCAGTGCAGCCAGCGCGAGCTACTTGCTGGGAATCGCACTGACGTTCGTCGCCGCGATCCTGTGTGGCGCTTCATTGCTGCTGTCGCGCCGAATCAGCCGTGAGCGACCTTTCGTCGTCGTGCTGATCCAGTGCTTGACCGGCGTCGCCATGCTGGCTCCATTCGCGGACTATGCCGCCGTGGCGCATGTCGGATCGCATTGGACCTGGCTGGCGGGAATCGGCGTGATCCACAGCGGCGTCTGTTATGTGCTGTTCTACTCGGCCTACCCGCGCCTGCCGGTGAAGACCATTGCGGTGATGGCCTTCATCTACCCGGTCGTAACCTTGGCTCTCGACTTCTTGCTGTACGGCCGAACGCTTCAACCGGTGCAGATCGCTGGGATCGCATTGATCGTCGTCGGGACACTCGGGGTCAACCTGAAATGGCGCTGGTCTGGGTATTTCAGTGGTACAGCGCCACGCGTGGCGACGATCGGCAACCCGCGGGAAGTGCGTGGCTCATCGGAATGACCGCCACGCTTGGTCGGCGATTTCGCAAAGATCAGCGGTTGCGTTGGCGCCCCTGCAAGGTATCGACCACCGCGGCCAGCTCGGGGGCAAGGGGCGCACTGAAGCTGTATCTGCGCTCACCCAAGCTGAATTCAAAGCGGGCAGCATGTAAAAATAGCCTTTTCAATCCCTTATCGCGCATACTTCGATTGAATTCGCGCTCGCCATACTTCTCGTCCCCCGCCAAAGCGTGCCCAATGTGCTGCGCATGAACACGAATCTGGTGGGTGCGGCCTGTCTCCAGCGCAACCTCGACCAGGCTGGTGTCCGCGTAACGCTCCAGTTCGATGAAGTGCGAGCGCGACTCCTTGCCCTCGGGGTCGACGCGAACCATGCGTTCGCCGCCCTGCAGCACGGACTTGCGCAGCGGCGCGTCAACCGTCAGGCGACTTTGGGGCAAGGCGCCTTCGATCAACGCCAGGTAGCGCTTTTCGACCCGGCCCTCGCGAATTGCCGTCTGAAGGGAGGTCAGCGCAGAGCGTTTACGTGTCAGCACGAGCACGCCGCTGGTATCCCGATCAAGGCGGTGGGCAAGTTCCAGGGTATCGCGCGGTCGCGCCGCGCGCAGCAGTTCGATAGCACCGAAACTGACCCCGCTGCCGCCGTGACTGGCCACGCCGGACGGCTTGTTGAGCACCAGGAACTCCCGATCTTCGTGGATGATCGCCGCCTCCACGCGGTCCATTTGTCCGCCGGAGGGCGGCTCAACTTCTCCACGCTCGGCCACGCGCACGGGCGGAATACGCACGGCATCGCCGGCGTTGAGGCGCTTGTCGGGCTTGGCTCGCCCGCCGTTCACCCGCACCTCCCCTGTGCGGCAAATGCGGTAGATCAGGCTGCGAGGCACACCCTTGAGTTGTCCGGTCAGGAAGTTGTCGAGGCGCTGGCCCTCACGATCCTCGGGTACCACGACCGTCTGCACCCGTGGAGCCGAGTCGGCGTCGCGGTTTGTCGCCGAAGTCTGTGTCTTCATTGAAAAAATCGTCCGGAAACTGATATGCTGGACTGGCGTGTCGCGTCGTTGCGGGCCCCATCCGCGGGAGTCCGGAACAGCCAAAGACGCACCCGTCCGTCGCGTCCTTTCGCGCCCTGTGCCGCCGATAACTCCGTAGGAGAGGCGCCCAGTAACGAAAGTGCATCGTAATGGCTCAGGTCGCGAATTGCTCGCCGTCGGAAAGACGGTGCGGGTTCGCGGGGATGCAGCAACCCAACAAGTGCCGGCGCGCGGAAGCGCCGGTTGGAAACCCAGGCGCACCTGCCGCCGTCGGCCCATGAAACGTGGGCATCGCGCAGCGCGAATTTTCGCGCAGCGCCGACGACAGTCGAGCGCCGACACAGGAAAAACGACAATGAAACGCATGTTGATCAACGCGACTCAGCGGGAAGAGTTGCGCGTCGCAATCGTGGACGGACAGAACCTTTACGATCTCGATATCGAAATACCGTCCAAGGAACAGAAAAAAGCCAACATCTACAAGGCGCGCAT
>JBDSBK010000369.1:0-17490 GCA_039921645.1 Dokdonella sp. | reverse complement strand
ACAGGCGCCGACGCCCGATGATGTCGCCAAGCCGTCCAACGCTGACGATGAGCGTGGTGATGGCAAGAAGATACGCAAGGACGATCCACTGGACTTCTTGAAAGGAGGCCGCGAATGCCTGGGCAAGTGTCGGCAAAGCGGCATTCGCAATGCTGGTATCGAGCGAAGGCATCAACATGGACAGCGAAAGGCTGACCAATGCCCAGCGCATCGAAACGGTGCGTTCCTTGCTTCCGGAAGCAACTGCATTTTCCGTGTGGTAAATGGGCTTGTACATGACGGCGGTGACTCCCGATTCCGGTGGTCGCAAGCCTAGTTCGTTGTCCCAACTGGCGGAAGACGCAGCATTTGCACTTTATTCGTGCGTTTGACGCCATGTCATGGCTGTGCCACGGTGGCGACGTGTCCATGCCCGATTTCAATCTGCTCGTCACGCTCAATGTCCTGCTTGCTGAAGGCAGCGTCGCGCGTGCCGCGCAACGCTTGCGCCTGAGTCCGTCGGCAATGAGTCGCGCGTTGGCGCGACTGCGCGAGACGACGGGCGACCCCTTGCTGGTCCGAGCGGGACGCGGCCTGGTCCCTACCCCACGCGCGCTCGAACTGCGCGAGCGCGTCGATCAGCTCGTGCAGAACGCCGAAGCGGTACTGCGGCCTGCGAAGAAGGCCAATCTGCGGCGGCTGGTGCGGACGTTCACCGTGCGCACGCGCGAAGGCTTCGTGGAAAACTTCGGCGCCAGCCTGATTGCGCGCATCGCAAAGGAAGCGCCCGGCGTGCAGCTGTGCTTCGTGCAGAAACTGGACAAGGACAGCACGCCGCTGCGCGAGGGAACCGTCGATCTCGAAACCGGCGTCGTCGGTGCGGCAACGAGTCCGGAGCTGCACATGCAGGCCTTGTTCCGCGATCGATTCATCGCCGTCGTGCGCTTTGGGCATGCGCTGTGCCGGGGCAACATGACGCCCGCCCGCTATGCATCGGGCAAGCACATCGGCGTTTCGCGGCGGGGACTGGGCCAGGAGCCGATTGATGAGTCCCTGAAGGCGCTCGGGCTGGCACGCGAAGTCGCAACGATCGTCGGCGGATTCTCGACGGCGCTGGCGCTCGCCCGCGCCTCCGATTTGATCGCGACGGTGCCGCAGCGACATACCGGAAACCTGCGCACGGACATGCACAGCTTTTCGTTACCCGTCGCCACGCCGGAGTTCACGGTGTCGATGCTCTGGCATCCGCGTCAGCACGCGGATCCCGCGCATCGATGGCTGCGCGGATGCGTGCGCGATGTTTGCGCGCTGCCATCCGGCCAACCAGCAGCAGTGTGAACACCTGCCTGCGGTCGGCGTCAGGTTCCTGAAAACCCGAGCTGCTCGACAACGGCGCGTACGCACGCTGCCTGCTGCTCGATCTGTGCATCGCGCGGCATCACACGCGACCTTCCATCCAGCGTGCAGCCGATTGCGTTCGACAGCAGCGCTGCGTGCGCTTGCGCAAGCGACACGCCCTCCTCGCCGTCAAGTACGCCGACCCGCATCGCCGTGTCGATCAGATCTGCGCTGTTGCCGGTCGCCAATAATTTTTCGTGCGTCCGCGCATGCAGCAGCACGATGCCCTGCAGCAGGAACTCGATATCGACGAGGCCGCCGTTACCCTGCTTGAGATCGAACTGGCGCACATCGGAACGGTCGCGTTCGGCGCGCCAGCGTTCGCGCATCTGCACGATGTCGTTGCGCACGGTATCCGCGTCGCGCTGCATCGAGAGAAGTTCCGCACGCGTGCGCTCGAAGCGGCGACCGAGCGCGGCGTCGCCTGCAAGTGCACGCGCACGCACAAGCGCCTGCAACTCCCACGTCCACGCCCGCTCGCGCTGATAGCTTTCGTAGGCGTCCATGCTCAACACGAGCATGCCCTTGCTGCCATCGGGGCGCAGGCGCACGTCGACTTCGTACAGGCGACCCGCGCGCGTGAGCACGCCGAGCAGGTGCACGACACGCTGTGCGAGACGCGCGTAATAACGCGAGCCATCGAGCGGTTTGGCGCCGCTGGATTCGCCGCGCGCACGTTCGCCGTCGTAGACGAACACGAGATCGAGATCGGAGCCGAAGCCGAGTTCGGCGCCACCGAAACTGCCGTAGGCGATGATCGCCATGCCTGCGCCTTCGCTGCGTTCGTCGAGTCGCCCGTGCGCGGCGATGAGCTCGCATTCGGCAATCCGCAAAACGGCCGCGAGCACCGCTTCGGCAATCTCCGACAGCGCGCGTGCAGCGGCAACGCCATCGAGCCGCTGGCCGAGGAACGCCAGCCCGACGCGGAACAAAGCGGAATTGCGCACCTCCTGGATCAGTTCGATCTCGGCTTCCGGATCGCGATCGCCGAGCGCGGCAAGGCGGCGGGCAAGTTCGTCTTCGACCGCGGCGCGCCGCGGCACGGCGCTGTCGACGCGATCGTCGAACAGATCGTCGAGCAGGAGCGGATGCGCAATCACGCGATCGGCGAGGAACGCACTCGCTGAAAACACGCTACTCAGGCGCTTCAATGCAGCCGGTTGTTCATCGAGCAACGCCAGATAGACCGATCGTCGCGCGACCGCCTGCACCAGACGCAGCAGGCGTGCGAGGCAGCGCGCAGGCTCTGGCTGTGCGGCGGCGGCAGCAAACACCGCTGGCATCACGCGATCGAGGCGTTCGCGCGAGAGCGCCGACATGTTGCGCAGCGCATTGCTGCCGAGGATCGCCTCGAGTTCTGCCGCGGCTTCCGCGGGCGGCTCGAAGCCCACATCGGCGAGCGTGCGTGCATCGATCCCTTCGCTGGCCACCAGCGTGCGCCAGAATTCGGGCCACTTCGCCTGGGCTTCGCGCGCGCTGCTGCGCGCATCGACCGCCATCAATGCGGCGAATTCTTCGGACACCGCGGCGCGATGCACGCGCAAGTCGACGTCGAGATGCGCCCAGTCCGCGTAGTCCAGAGCGAGCGCGAGACGCGAGCGCTCCTCGGCGCTCGCAGGGATTTCGTGCGTCTGCTGGTCGGCGAACATCTGCACGCGATTTTCCAGCCGGCGCAGGAAGCGATACGCCTCGCGCAGACGCACGGCGCGCGCAGCGGGGATGAAACCGAGTTGTTCGCAGGCGGCAAGCGCCGGCAACAGGCCGCGCGCGCGCAAGGTAGGTTCGCGTCCGCCGCGGATCAGCTGCACCAGCTGCACGACGAACTCGATTTCGCGGATGCCGCCAGGTCCGAGCTTGAGATGATCGGCAAGATCCTTGCGCGCCACCTCGGCGTCGATCAGCGCCTTCATCTCGCGCATGCCGGCGAACGCGGTGTAGTCGAGATAGCGACGGAATACGAATGGGCGCAACGTATCCAGCAACCGCGAACCCGCATTGCGGTCGCCCGCGACGGGACGCGCCTTGATCCATGCGTAGCGTTCCCAATCGCGGCCTTCGCTCTGGAAATACTGTTCCATCGCGGCGAATGAGAGCGCCAGACGGCCGGCATTGCCGAACGGCCGCAGGCGCAGGTCGACGCGATACACATAGCCGTCTGCGCTACGGTCGGCGAGCAGCGAAACCAGCGCCTGGCCGACTCGGGCGTAGTACGCGGCCGCGTCGAGCGGACGCAGCGCCTTTTCCTCGCCAGCCGCACTTTCGCCGTTCTCGGCGTAAGCGAATACCACGTCGATGTCGGACGAGAAATTGAGTTCGCCGCCGCCCAGTTTGCCGAGGGCGAGGACGACCATGCGCTGCACCTGGCCGCGCGCATCGTGCACGACGCCGTGGCGCGCGCCGACCAGACGCTCCGCTCCGCGCAAGGCCGCTTCGATACAGACCTCTGCGAGCACGGACGCGCCGGCGAGCGTCGTCTCGACCGCATCCGCACCGTTGACGTCGCGCCAGATCAGGCGCACCGCTTCGCGCTTGCGGAAATGGCGCAAGGCTGCGCGGAGGGCGGCGTCGTCGTGCGCTTCGGCGAGCACGCCTGCGCGCGCATCCGCGTGACGTGGATCGCTCATGAGCTGCAGCAATTCGGGGCCGAGCAGATGCGGATCGCGCAGAAAACTCTCGTAGGCGAAATCGCTGGTCAGCAACACGCGCTGCAGGTGATCGTCGACGCCGGCGTCATCGTAGAACGGCACGCCGGCCTCGCGGCAGGCGATTTCCAGGCGCGACAGGCGTTCGTTGAGGAAGGCCGCCGTCGGGCGCGGCCAGGGAGCAGGCTGGAGCATGCGCCGATTGTCGCAGCAGGATCGCGCGTACGGCCAGCGCCGGCTTTTCCTTGGAACGTTCGCATGTCATTTGCTGAGCTGCTCGGCGACAGGGCGGCGGCGCCTGCCTCCTTCGGCGGAGAGTCGCTTCCAGCTACCCGGTCGGCTGCCCAAAGCGCCACACGGGATGTCCAAAGTCGCTCCGATACGACGTTCTCCATCAACGTCCACCCACGTGATGCAGAGGCAAGCCATGCCGTCGGCCCCGAATCGAGTGCGCTCCCTTCCCTTGCGACGGCTGAGTGCCTGTCTGATGGCGGCTCTGGCGATAAGCGCTGCGACGTCTGTCCACGCGACGCCTCCCTCCGTCACCAACTGCACCGATCACGGCAGCGGCAGTTTGCGCGCCGCGGTGCAGGGCGCGGTCAGCGGAGACACGATCGATCTCAGCCAGCTGCAATGCAGCCTGATCACGTTGACCACCGGGCGCATCGATGTGCCGGGTGCCACCATCCAGGGACCCGGATCCACGCATCTCACGATCGACGGCAATCTCGGCGATCGCGTGTTCAACCACGCGGGCAACGACATCCTCACGCTCAATGGCCTCACGCTGACACGCGGCGCCAACGACCTCACGGGCGGCTGCGTCTACGCAACCGGCACGGTGATCCTGCACGACACCACGATTACCGCATGCGAGTTGCGCAACATCGCCGGCACGGGTTTCTACAAGGGCGGCGGCATCACCGTGCATGGCGATCTGTTCATGTACAGCTCGACGATCAGCAACAACATCCTGTCGACGGACCTCGGGCACGCATTCGGCGGCGGCGCGTATGCGTATGGCGACATGGTGGTGACGGCCACCACGATCAGCGGCAACCGCGCGAGCAGCGCTTCCGCGCACGGGCTCGTCGGCGGTGGCGGCGCATATTCGTTCCACAGCATGCAGCTGCACGGCAGCACCATCACCGGCAACACGGCCGAAGGCGTCGGAGCATCGAGCTCGGTCCACGGCGGCGGTGTCTATGCGCTTGGTGCGCTGGTGGCCAAGTACGACACGTTCGGCGGCAACCGCGCGACGTCCCCGCACAGCAGCGGCGGCGGCGGTGCGACCACGTTCGGGCGCGCCTACATGGAATGGACGACCGTTTCGGGCAACGAAGCCGGAAGTGCAGGCGGCCTGGAGCTTTTCGGCGGCAATACCCCCCTGCCATCGCTGCTGTTCGACAGCACGATTTCCGGCAACCATGCGACGACGGGGTCCGGTGGCGGCATCCTTGGCGACGCCGCCTTGAGCTTGCGGAACTGCACGATCGCGTTCAACACCGAACAGGTGCCCGCCGGCGCCGGCCTGCTGGCAAGCGAATATGCGATAGACCTGCAAGGTACGCTCATCGCAGGCAACACCGCCGCGTCCGCTCCTCTGGACGTCGGCGGCAGGAATGGCGGAACCATCGCGGCGAGCAGCTCGCACAGCCTCGTCGTCTCGAGTTCGCTGCCGTTGCCGCCCGGTACGCTGCAGGGCGATCCGCTCCTCGATCCGCTGCGCGACAACGGCGGCCACACGTACACCCATGCCCTGCGCGCAGGCAGCCCGGCAATCAATCATGGAAACAACGCGCACAACGGCGGCGTCGATCAGCGCGGGATCGGATTTCCGCGCGTGATCGGCTCCGACGCGGATATCGGCGCGTTCGAATTCAACCCGGACGTCATTTTCGTGAACGGCTTCAATTGACAGGCATGCCGGAGTTGCATCGACCGACCGACCGGGCGGCGAAGTCGCGCCGCCACGGTGCGCGGACTACACTGCGGCGATCGCTGTGAGGATCGCCCATGCCCGCGACCGTGCCACCCGCCGTCGATGACATCGCCGGACCGCCAACGTCCGTGTCCTTCGATGCGGTCTACGACCAGCTGAAGAAGCTGGCCAGCCGCCAGCTGACGCACGGCGCGCACAACACGCTCGATACGACTGCGCTCGTCCACGAGGTCTACCTGCGCCTCGATGGCGGCCGCGCGCTCGCGTTCGAGCATCCGGGGCAGTTTTTTTCCTACGCAGCGCGCGCGATGCGTCACATCCTCGTCGACCGCGCCCGCGGTCGCATGCGCCAGAAGGCAGGCGGCGACTGGGTCAAGGTGACGTTCACCGCGAATGCCGAGGCGCAGCCCGCGATCGAGAGCGCCGAGCAGGCGCTCGCGCTGGAGGAAGCCCTGCTGAAACTGGAGCAGACCGACGATCGTGCCGCGCGCGTGGTCGAGCTGCGCTATTTCGCGGGTCTGACGCCCGAGCAAATCGCCGATGTCCTGAAGGTAACCCGGCGCACGGTTGATCGCGACTGGCGGTACGCACGGGCGTTTCTGCACGCGGCGCTCGAATGATGTCCTGACTGCGGCCGTTACGGCGTTATCGGAACAGACATCCGCATGCAGGGCGCACGTACCCGACCATGATCGAACCCGCACCAAACCAGCGCGACCTGTTTGAAGCCGCTCTGGCACTGGCGCCGGAGCAACGTGCCGCATGGCTGGTCGAACATTGCAGCGACGCGACCCAGCGCGGCGCGATCGAACGCATGCTCGCTGCCGATGCAGGCGCGCACATGCTCGATCATTCGTTCGACGCCCTGCTCGACGACATCGGCCAAGCCGAGGTGGTCGCCCCGACAACGGGCTTGCGCATTGGTCCGTTCAGCCTGCTCGAGAAGCTCGGTGAAGGCGGTTCCTCGATCGTGTTTCGCGCCGAGCGCGAACAAGCGGGCGTGAAGCAGGCGGTCGCGCTCAAGCTGTTGCGACGCGGTCTCTACACGGCGGACGAACAACGCCGCTTCCGCGACGAGCGACGCGCACTCACGCAACTGCGCCATCCCGGTATTGCGCGCCTGATCGAGGGCGGCCTCACCGACACCGGCATGCCGTACATCGCGCTGGAACTGGTCGAAGGCGAACCGATCACGGCGCATGCGCGCAACCGGCAACTCGACCTGCGCCAGCGCCTGGATCTTTTCGTGCATGTCTGCCGTGCGGTCGAGGCGGCGCATCGCGCCCTGATCGTGCATCGCGACCTGAAGCCTTCGAATGTGTTCGTCACCCACGACGGCGATATCAAGCTGCTCGATTTCGGCATTGCCAAGCTGCTCGACGCCGATGCGCGCGGCGACGACACGCGCACCCTGCACGTGCCACTGACGCCGGCCTACGCGGCGCCGGAACAGTTCGCCGGCGGCCAGATCACGACCGCGACCGACGTCTATGCGCTCGGCATCCTGCTCGATGAAATGATCACCGGACAGCGCCGCGAACATGGCGACTCGCGAACGCCGTCGTCGCGGATCAGCGAAAACACGGCCCGCGGTGAATTGCCGGCCTCGCCGAAAGCCGTGCGCCGGCAGTTGCGCGGCGACCTCGACAACATCGTGATCAAGGCGACCACGCCGGAGCCCGACCGGCGGTACGCCTCTGCAGGAAGCTTCGCCGACGACATCGAACGCCATCTCGCCGGCGAGCCGGTGGGCGCACATCCGCCGTCGCCGTGGTACCGCGCGCGCAAATTCGTCGGCCGTCATCGCGGCGGCGTGATCACCAGCGCGTTGTTCGTGCTCGCGATCGTCGCCGCGCTCGCCATGGCCGTGTGGCAAGCCCAGGTCGCGCGACGCGAGGCGCACCGCGCAAACGAACAGGCGACGCGCGCCGAACGCGTCAAGGACACGCTGGTCAGCCTGTTCAGCGGCCTCGATCCGGACGTTCCGCCGGAAAAACGCCCCACCCTCGAGCAGATTTTCGAGAAGGGCATTGCCGAGCTGCGTGCGGACGCCGCGATCGAACCCGCCCTGCGCGTGGAGCTGCTGTCGATCGCCGGCCACGTGCTGCATCGCCTCGGACAACACCAGCGCGGACTCGACCTTGCCGGTGAAGCGGTCGCCGTCGGCGAAACGCGACTGCCACCGGATGCTGGCCCGTACCTCACTGCTGTCGCCACGCTCAGCCATCTGGACTTCTACGAGGGCCGGCTCGACCTCGCTGGCGCGCGCCTGGGCTCGGTGCTCGATCACGCCGGTGGCGAAGCGAACGCCAACTCCGGGCAAATGGACATCCTGATCGAACTCGCATCGATTGCGCGCACCAGGGGCGACCTCAAGCAGGCCGTCGTCCATCTCGAACGCGCCAATGCGATGTACGACCGCCTGCAGCCCGGACAATTCGACGACCGCGCATTCGCGATCCGCGGCGAGCTCGCCTACACCTACGCGCAGATGTCGCGCTATGAACAGGCGTTGCCGATGGAGCGCGCGCTGGTGGATGAAGCGGTGCGGCGCTACGGTCGCGAACACGAAACCAGCGCGCGTTTCATGGGCGACCTTGGCGAATGCCTGACCAAGCTCGGCCACTGGAGCGAAGCCCTGGGCTTGCTCGAATCGAGCGGCGACTTCCTGCGCAAGACGCTGCCGGCGCCGAATCCGTCGTTTTCCAACTGGCTGTTCGGCATCGGCTGGGTCTTTGCGGACCAGGAGTTGTGGCAACCCGCGGAACGGGTATTCGGCGACGCCGACGCGATCATGATCGCGCGGTTCGGCGCGGACTTTCCGCTCGCATTCGGCCCGCGTGCGTGGCTCGCGGAAAGCTGGACGCAGCAGGGCCGCGCGGAACAGGCGCGCGCCGAACTGGAAAGAATGCTTGCGCTGCAACTGGCGCTGAAGCAGCCGAATGCGCGCGCGATCGCGATGCTGCGCCTGCCACTCGGCCGCGCACTGCTCAAGCTGGATCGACCCGAGCCTGCTCGCGCCTATGCGGAGCAGGCGCTGGCAACGTTCCGCCAGCTGTATGGCGAGGAGAATTCGCGCAACATCGAGCCGCTTGCCCTGCTCGCGCGCAGCCTTGCGGCAACCGGCGCACACGATGAGGCGATGACGGCGGCGCGCGAGGCCGAAAAGATTGCCGGCGCATCGTTCGCGCGCGGTAATTCCGCGCGTGTCCGCACGGCTCTGCTGCTCGGCGACGTGCAGCGCAAGACGCCTGGCGAAGCAGGCAATCACTATCGCGCCGCGATCGACGAAGCGGCCGCCGCGCCCGAGCGACCGCTGGCATTGCTGATCGAGGCACACCAGGGTCTCGTCGACATGGCGTCCGCAGCCGGAAACAGCGCCGAAGCGCAGCGCGAGCAGGCGGCCGTGCAAGGCTTGCGTCGCGAATTCGATGCAAAGGCACGCGACGCCGCGAACCAGCTGGACGCGTGGCTCACGCACGGCCCTGCGTACAAATGATGCGATACCGATGTGGCGGGAACGGCGGCGTCTGTCAACAACGTCCAGACCGGATTTGAACAGCCGACGGCGAACAGAGACGACGTCCTCACTGCACGCGATGATGCCCCGATCATGATCGAGCCCGCCCGAAACCAGCGCGACCTGTTCGAATCCGCGCTCGCACTGCCGACCGCGCAACGCGCGGCGTGGCTGGACGCGCATTGCCGCGATCCCGATCAGCGCCACGCGATCGAGCGCATGCTCAGTGCCGACACCGACGAAGATCTGCTCGACCGCTCATTCGACGACCTGCTCGGCCGCGTCGGCGAGTGCGAGCCCGATGCGGCCATGCGTGCGCCGGGCGCCAGCATCGGACCGTTCAACCTGCTCGGAAAGCTCGGTGAGGGCGGCTCGTCGATCGTCTACCGCGCCGAGCGCGAACAGGCCGGCGTCAAGCAGACCGTCGCATTGAAATTATTGCGTCGCGGCCTGTATTCGGTGGAAGAAAAGAATCGCTTCCGGCGCGAGCGGCGAGCGCTCGCGCAGCTGCGCCATCCCGGCATCGCGCACCTGATCGAAGGTGGCGTGACCGACGCCGGCGTGCCGTACATCGCGCTCGAGTTCGTCGAAGGCGAGGCCATCACCGACTACGTGCGAGAACACCGTTCGGACCTGCGCCAGCGTCTGCGTCTGTTCGTCGCGATCTGTCGTGCCGTCGAGGCCGCGCATCGCGCATTGATCGTGCATCGCGACCTGAAACCGTCGAACGTGCTGGTGACGCGCGATGGCGACGTGAAACTGCTCGATTTCGGCATCGCCAAACTGCTCAACGCGGATGACGACGACGATGCGATGCACACGCAGACGCTCGCGATGACGCCGGCGTACGCCGCGCCCGAACAATTCAATCGTGGCCTCGTCACCACCGCAACCGACGTCTACGCGCTTGGCATCCTGCTCGGCGAACTCGTCACCGGCCGTCGCCGCGAGCACGGCGATACACGAACGCCTTCATCGCAGCTGGGCAGCCAGGTCGAGCCGGACGCGCCGCCGATGGCGGTGCGCACGTTGCGCCGCCAGCTGCGCGGCGACCTCGACAACATCGTCGTGAAGGCGATCGACGGCGAACCCGAACGCCGCTATACCTCGGCCGGTGCGCTCGCCGACGACGTCGAGCGCCATCTCGATGGACTGCCGGTGACCGCGCATCCGCCGTCGCGCCTCTATCGCGCGCGCAAGTTCATCGCGCGCCATCGTGGCGGCGTCGCCACGACGCTGGCGCTTCTGCTTGCGATTTTCGCCGCGCTCGGCATCGCTCTCTGGCAAACCGGCGTGGCGCGCAACGAAGCGGCGCGCGCGGCTACGATCAAGGATTTCCTCATCGACATGTTTCGCGCGAGCGACCCGCGTGTCGCGCAGGACAAGCCACGCGGGCAGGTGACCGCGCGCGAACTCCTCGATCTCAACGCACCGCGCATCACGCAGGATTTCGGCAGCGATGCGGATACGCAGATCGAGTTGCTCGGCGTCGCCGCGTCGATCTATCGCGAGCTCGACGACGACGCGCGCTATCGCACCCTGCATGCGCAACAGATCGATCTGGCGCGCCGGCAGCACGGCGACGCGCATCCCGCGATCATCGACGGATTGATCGACGACGCGCAGCATGCCAGCGACGGCAACGACTACGCAGGCGCACGCAAGGCGCTCGCTCTGGCGGACCCGTTGATCCGGCGTGCCGGCCTCGATCGCGCCGTGCAGCGTGCGCGCTGGTGGCAGGTACAAAGCGGACTGCTCGCGGAGGACGACGCTGCACATCAGCAATCGGATGCTGCTCTCGAGCACGCGGTGGATCTGTTCGCGCAAGTCGCGCCGGAAGATCCGGGCTACGTGCGCGCGCTCGACGCCTTTGGATTCCGCGTGCTCTCGAGTGATCCGGCGCGCGCCGAGCAGTTGTACCTGCGTGCGATCGCAGCGGCGGCGAACAGCCGTCCGCGCGACGACGCGCAACTGCAGCACTTGGCGTATCCGGGACTTGCGCAGGCACGCGAGGACCAGGGCGACTATGCGGGCGCCGAGGACGCGTACGAGCACAGCGCGGACATCGCGCGCAGGACCTTCGGCGAACATCACAGCACGGCCTGGGTGCCGGCCGCGCAACACGCATGGTCGGTGCACCGGCGCGGCGAACGCGAACGCGCGCATGCGCTGTTCGATCGCCTGCTGAAGTTGATTCCGCCGGACTGGACGGCCGACTCCTACGACGAATACGCGCGCGAATTCTATGCCGGATGCCTCGCCGCCGAAGGTCGCGCGAACGAAGCGATTCCGCTGCTCGAAGCAGCGCAGCGGGTTTACATCGAGAAACCTTCGGTCGACTACGAGTTGCGCCGCAACCGTCTCATCCTCGGCGATGCCTACGATCGGGTCGGGCGCACCGACGAGGCACGCACGATGATGCAGGCATCGCTCGACGAACGCATCGCCAAGGAAGCGCCCGACGCGCGCACGCTCATCGACGCGCGCGAACGCTGGGGCCGCTTTCTCATCGACCAGAACGACCTCGCCGGCGCGGAAGTGCAATTGCGCGAAGTGCTGGCACAGACACACGGGCGCAAGAACGTGACCGCCGCGCTCGCTGAAGGCGATCGTGCGCGGTTGGCGATGCTGCGCAACGACCTGCCCACTGCGCTCGATGCCAGTGCGCGCGCGATCGATGCATTCGAGCATGTGCTTGGCCGACTCGATGTGCGCAGTGGACCGGCGCTCTGGCTGATCCGTTCCGAAGTCCTGCGCCGCGCCGGGGACTTGCACGGCGCGCGCGACTTGGCGCAACGCGCGCTGGACGCAAGCCGGCGCTACGACGACCCGTCGGCCGCTTCGATCGTCGCGGCAACCGCGGCGCTGAACCTCGCTCGATAGACGCAATTCTGCGCGTCAACAGCAACCTGGCGTTTGCGACACGGATGTCAGGATTGCCCGCAAAAAAGCGTTCCTCGGATGTGCCCAATGGCGGGCCTGGTTCGGGGAACGTTGCATGTTCATGCCCATCCGTTTCGCGCCGACGCTGCTCGCGTCCGCGCTCCTGTCCCTGGCCTGCGGCGTTCGCATCGCCGCCGCCGTGTGTACGCCGGGCGACAGCTACATCCGCTATGTCGGCGACACTGCGACCGACGCCGAATGCACCGATAACGACATCCAGTCCGCGATCAACAATACGCAGTGCCCGAACACGACGATCGTCATAACGCCCGAACATACCTACACCGCCCAACATCTGGACATCGGCGGCAAGAGCCTGACCTTGAAGGGGACCGCCAACGCCTGCGGTCTGTTCTTCGAGCCGCCGCCGCCGACCGCACCGTTGATCACGATCAGCGGCGCAGGCCATAGCGGAGACAGCGTGCTGTACATCCACGGTGCCAGCAACGTGACCCTGCAGTACCTGAAAATACGCGATGGAAGCAATGCTTCCGGCCATGGTGGCGGCATCCATTTCGACGGCAACGGGTCCCTCACGCTCGACACGACGACCGTCGACCACAACACCGCGATGTACGGCGGTGGCATCGATTTCAATGGCTCGGGCGGATTCGCCGGACTCGCCCTGCTCGGCTATAGCCTGGTCATCAACAACACGGCAGCAAACTCCGGTGGCGGCATCCGCGCGGGCGGCGACAGCTATCTGTCGCTGCTGTACGACAACACGCTGATCGCGTTCAATCACGCGCCTGACGGCTACGGCGGCGGACTCAATGTCGTCGGCCCCGCGCGCGCCGACGTTGCATCGCCGGGGTTGGGCTCACTCGGTGTGGTCTACTCGAACGATGCGCTGCATGGCGGCGGCATGGCGGTCACTGCCGGAAGTTCGAGCGGCCAGGATGCCTATGTGCATCTCTTCACGGTCGATCCTGCTCGCCCCGTGCGCGTGCATCAAAACTTCGCATCGGAGAGCGGCGGTGGAATCTATGCGAAGGGTTACCAAGGTTTCCCGGCGTTGAACAATGCCACTGTCTGCGCATTCGATTTCCGCATCGACGACAACGGCGCACCCGACGGCAGTGCGATCCATGCAGACTACGATACCGACGGAATCGCGGACGAAGGCAGCGACATCCATTTCAACCGTTCCATTTTCGATGGATCCGATTGCAGACTCGGCCTGCCTTCCTTCGCGCGGCGCTGCGCCGCCGGCGTGCCCTGCAACACGATCAACGGCAACGCCGCCGACGACGCCAACGGCAATCCAACGTTGGGGGCGACGATTCGCATCTCGAGGAGTTCCGAGCTGACCGGTGATCGCTTCGTGATGCAGGGAAATGAGGGTGGCTACGCGATCCGCTCCGACGACTGGCCCGCTCGCGTATCGAACTGCCTGCTGACCGACAACAACGTCACGCGCCAGTTGTTGAATGCCGATTCGGGCCTGCTCGAAATCAACAACTGCACGATCGCCAACAACGCGATCCTGTCGACCGACACGATCCACGCCGAGGGTGCGCTGACGCTCGACAACAGCATCATCGACCAGCCCGGCAATCTTGCACTTGCCTACTCCGGCGCTGCGTCCGACCTGCATGTCGACTACGTGCTGTCGAGCGACGTGACGACGTTGCCACCCGTCGAAGGCGTTGCGCTGGGTCAGCCGAGCTTCGTCGACGCGGCACACGGCAACTATCACCTGCAGCTCGATTCGCTCGGCGTCGACTACGCGCCAGCGATCCTGGGCGACGATCGCGATCTCGACAATTTCCCGCACGACCAGGATGTTTCATCCGGCGACCTGTGGGGAGTACACGATCTGGGCGCCTATGAACAGCAGCATCCGTGCTCGCATGTCGATACGGTTTTCTGCGATGGCTTCGAGAATCCCTGAGCACGCATTCCAGATACCTCGTTCAGGTTGCGCCCGTGCGGGCATCGGCGAGGCAGGCCTCGCTAGACGATGCCCGCTTTTTTCACGCGCCGCCGGAAACTGTCTTGAATCCGTGCCGAACATCGTTCCCTTGAATACGCGGCCACACGGCCTCGGCAGGAGAACGCAATGCGTATCACGATCATCCGGAACCGGGCATTTGCATGGGGCATCCATGTCGCTCTGATCGCAGTCACGGGCGCATTCTGCGTCAATGCTCAGGCGATGCTCACGGTCGGGCCCGCCTCCGACACTGCGTGCCAGTACCACGACATTGCCGCTGCCGTTCAAGCCGCTGGCCAGGTGGCGGGGCCGGAGCTGATCGCAATCTCCGGCGGCCCATGGACCGGCCAGACCACGATCACCGACCACGACAGCGGCGGACTGACCATCGAAGGCGGGTTCGCCAACTGCAGCGCGGGTGTTTCGACGGGCCGCTCGACGCTCGATGGCCAAGGTGCCGTGCCCGCGGGACCCCTGATCGTGCACAGCGGCAATGGTTCGTTGACGCTTCTTCACCTGATCCTGCAGAACGGCAAAGGTGCGGTCTCATCCGTCGTCGCCGGTCCGCTGACGCTCAGCGACGTGCTCGTGTACTCCAATCACACCGACTACGGCGGCGGTCTGTTCGTCAGCGGCAACGATGTCTTCCGCATGCAGCTGAACCTGATCGGCACGAGCATCAACAGCAACAGCGCGACCGTCAACGGCGGCGGCCTGTACCTGAGCAAGGTGGATGTCGCGATCTCGGGCGGGAGCAACATCCTCGCCAACATGGCGCAGGGTACGGGTGGCATCAGCGACGGTGGCGGCATCTACGCGATCGATTCGAACATCCTGGTCAAGGACCACAGCATTTATCCCTACGCCTTCATCGGCAACAACTATGCACAACGCAATGGCGGCGGCGTGTACTTCTCGACCACGCACGCAGGCAATTATGAATTGCTGCTGTGGAACGACAAGGCGTCGCAGCCGCTGATCGTTTCCGAGAACACGGCGCAAAGCCAGGGCGGCGCGTTCTATCTGTCCTCGATCTCGTCGAACCAGCAGATTCTTTCGTTCGCGGGTTTCGAGAACGCGATCATCCAGCAGAACACCGCGTACGAAGGCGCCGCGTTCTACGCGTTTTCCAGTGGCGGCAGCGCGTCGGTCGAAACCGAGATCCAGCTTGCGCAGAGTCATGTCGGCGATTCGATTCCCGCGTGCTCGCCCGGCATCGAATGCAATGCGATCGACGACAACCACTCGATCGGCGGTTCGGTCGTCGAAGTCAACGCCGCCGGCAGCGCGGGATCTTCGGCGTTCCTGCTCTATCAGGGGCGCATGCGCGGAAATCGCGGCGGCGCACTGATTGCGGGCAATGCCTACATGAAGATCGAGGGAAGCCTGCTTGCGAAGAATGAAATCGACAACGGCGGCAGCCTCATCGACAATCTTTCCAACGACCTGCACATCGCCAACAGCACGATCGCCTACAACACGCTGGCCGGCAGCGCGTTGTTCAGCGTGATTCTGCCGCCCGCCTCGCTGGAGATCCTGCACAGCCTGCTCGTGCAGCCGAATGATCCGGTGGCGGCGTACCTTGTCGGTGCCGGCGTTCCGGTCACGGTGCGCGACATCGGTGCGAACAGCGTCAGCGGCATGGACACCGGCGTCAACGTGCAGTACCTCACCGACCCGTTCGTTAATGCCGCCAACGGCGATTTCCATATCCTCACGACCTCGTCCGCTGTCAATCGCTGGACCTGGAACAACGACCCGAACGACTTGCCGCCCACCCTCGATCTCGATGGCGCAATGCGTCCATATTCGCTCTACCCGGTCAGTACGCCGTACGACTTCGGCGCCTACGAGGCCGGCTCGGTCGTCGACAAGATCTTCGCCAATGGATTCAACTGAAGGAATGCATTGCCGAACGTCCAAAACGGTTGCGGAACCTCGTTCTTGATGGGCCGACGATCCGTCGCGAACGGGTCCCGACCATGTCGAAGCCTTCTTTCCACGGGCGAAGTTGACGACTGCGTTGCGCCACATGGACCTGCCGGCGGTCGTTGACGCGTTGGCACGCAGAATCTCGGCGCTTGCGAACTGCGGAACCTGTTTCGCGAGTGCGGCGCCAGCGATTCGGTCTTCTGCGATGGCAACGCTCATCCCTGATCGGCACGGCACCGCAGGTGCGTGCCGGCTTTCCTCGCAAGCGAATCGCCACAGATTTTTCAAGATGTCCAACCTGGAAGTCGAACATCGTTAGCCATGGATGCCGGCAATCGCCGGCGCGATTGAGCAACGACCATGCGCACACGTGCCCGCCTGCCTGAGCCGACATTCCCTGCGCTCGCACTGATGCTGATCCTGTTCATCACGTCGCCGACGGCGCACGCTGTCAACTACACCGTTGGCGCCGCGGGCGGCGGCTGTGGCTATACGACGATCGCCGCGGCGATCACTGCGGCCGAGGCACAGGTCAGCGGCAGCCGGCCGGTCATCTACATCGCCACCAACCAGTCTTATGACGCGCAGGCGCTGTCCATTTCCGCCAAAAGCATGAGCCTGATCGGCGGCGTGCCCAATTGCAGCACCCACACGCCAGCCGGCAACACGACGATAAACGGGGGCAACAGCGCGGCCGTCATCACCATCCGCAACATGACCACGGGAACACAGGTCGTCCTCTCGCATCTGACCATCACGGGCGGCCATGGCAGCTCCGGCGGCGGCGTCGACTACATCGGGGCAGGCGCGATGAACATCGACAATGCCTCGATCACCAGCAACCAGGCCACCAACGGTGGCGGCATTCATTTCGGCGGCAATGGCAGCACGGCGGCCGAACTGTTTCTCCATTCGAATACGTTCGTGTCCAACAACACCGCCAACGGCGGCAGTGGCGGCGGGCTGCGCACGGACGGCAAGGCGAACGTGCATATCGACGAGGATCAGATCTGGTTCTACAACAACCACGCCGATTCCGGTTCCGGCGGCGGCATCGTGGTGGTGGGCCCTGCGTATGCGCACATCGGCTCGCCCGGTTACATGCTCGCCAGCTACATCGGCGTGATGTATCAGAACCGCGCTCTCAACGGCGGTGGCATCGCAGCGATTGCCGGAAGCCAGGGCGGCGCCCAGATCG
>JBDSBK010000368.1:0-3939 GCA_039921645.1 Dokdonella sp. | reverse complement strand
ACGGATTTCTCGCGACCGACAAACAGCGGTATCACCATGTGCGGAAACACGACGACGTCGCGCAGCGGCAGCACCGGCAATTCGATCAAGTCGGCGGAGGGCTTGGGGGTCTTGTTCGGCTTGTCGGTCATCGGACTCGAAGAGTGTGCTGGGTAGGCAACGGAGGCTTGATGAAAACGCAAACAGCAGCGTGAACTCACGCTGCCATATCGTCAAGTAAGGATCGTTGTCGGCATATGCAAGGGCCGGCCTGCCCTGCACCGACTGGGAGCAGCGACTATTCAGCCGCGGCGCGGGTTTGCGGATTGCCGCGATAGATCAAGTAAGGTTCGGCTTGGCCATTGATCACCGCCTCGTCGACCACGACTTTGCTGACATGTTCGAGCGATGGCAGGTCGAACATCGTGTCGAGCAGCACTTGTTCGAGGATAGTGCGCAGACCACGCGCGCCGGTCCTGCGCTTGAGCGCTTTCCCGGCAACCGCGCTCAATGCGTCGGGCCTGAATTCCAGTTCCGCGCCCTCCATTTCGAACAACTTCTTGAACTGCTTGGTGATCGCGTTCTTCGGCTCCGTCAGTATCTTGACCAAGGCCGCCTCATCGAGTTCCTCAAGTGTCGCCACGACCGGGAGACGGCCAACGAACTCGGGAATCAGGCCGAACTTGATCAGGTCTTCAGGCTGAACATCGGCGAGCAGCTTGCCCATGTCGTTCTGACGATTCTTGCTGCGCACTTCGGCATTGAAGCCGATGCCGGTCGCTTCCGACCGTTGCATGATGATCTTTTCGAGACCGGCGAACGCGCCACCGACAATGAACAGGATGTTCTTGGTGTCGACTTGCAGGAATTCCTGCTGAGGATGCTTGCGCCCACCTTGCGGCGGCACCGATGCGACTGTGCCTTCGATGAGCTTGAGCAAGGCCTGCTGCACGCCTTCGCCGGAAACATCACGCGTGATCGACGGATTTTCGCTCTTGCGCGAGATCTTGTCGATTTCATCGATGTAGACGATGCCAGTCTGGGCCTTCTCCACATCGTAATCGCACTTCTGCAACAGCTTCTGGATGATGTTCTCGACATCTTCGCCGACGTAGCCCGCTTCGGTCAGTGTCGTCGCATCGGCAATCGTGAACGGCACGTTCAGCAAGCGCGCGAGCGTATCCGCGAGCAGGGTCTTGCCCGAACCGGTAGGACCGACCAGAAGGATGTTCGACTTTGCGAGCTCGACATCGTCATTGCGGCCGCGCGATTCGAGGCGCTTGTAATGGTTGTAGACCGCTACCGCGAGAACCTTCTTCGCGCGCGATTGCCCGATCACGTATTGATCGAGCACGTCGAGGATCTCGACCGGCTTGGGCAGGTCGCTACGCGCGCTGGCCGCCTTCTCCTCGAGTTCCTCGCGAATGATGTCGTTGCAAAGCTCAACGCACTCGTCGCAAATGAACACCGACGGGCCCGCAATCAGCTTGCGTACTTCGTGCTGGCTCTTGCCGCAGAACGAGCAGTAAAGAATCTTGCCGTTGTCGCCCGATCGGCTCTGCCGCTCGTCAGTCATGCCCCGCCTCGGGTAGTCGCCGTTTTCATTGCCGGCTCAGAATAGCACAGCGCGGCCGAGCGCTGAGCCCGGCCGGCGATTGCTGGATTATCGAGAAAACGCGCTCGAAACGCGTCCATGTGCAGCGATCAGGCGCCAACAGTGACGTCACCCGGGCGCCGTTCGAGGACGGAATCGATCAGTCCGTACGCTTTTGCGTCTTCGCCACTCATGAAGCGATCACGCTCCATGTCGCGCTCGACTTGCTCAAGCGGTTGTCCCGTGTGCTTCACGTAGATGCCGTTCAGGCGTCCGCGCAGGTACAGGATTTCCTTTGCCTGAATCTCGATATCGGTCGCCTGCCCCTGCGCACCCCCGGACGGCTGATGAATCATCACGCGCGAATTGGGCAGCGCATAGCGCTTGCCCTTCGCGCCCGCCATCAGCAGCAACGACGCTGCGCTGCAAGCCTGGCCGATACACATCGTGCTGACATCCGAGCGGATGTACTGCATCGTGTCGTAGATCGCCAGACCGGCGGTAACCACGCCACCCGGGCTGTTGATGTACAGGTTGATGTCCTTGTCCGGGTTCTCCGATTCTAGGAACAGCAACTGCGCCACGACCACGTTCGCCATGTAGTCGTCGATCGGGCCGACGACGAACACGACGCGCTCCTTCAGCAAGCGAGAGTAGATGTCGTACGCGCGCTCGCCGCGCGAAGTCTGCTCGACGACCATCGGAACGAGGTTCAGACCGGTTGCGGGTGTCATCTTGTTGATCATCGCTATCTCCTGGGCGCCGCTGCGCTCAGGCGCCCGGTCGCATCACGTCGTTGAAGCTCAACTGCTGTTCGCTGTGCTTGGCGTGATCGGCCATCCACTCGACGACCTGATCCTCGATCACGCGATTCTGCAGCGCAGACATCAATTGGGGGTCGCGTGTGTAGAGTTCAACGACCTTCTCCGGCTCCTCGTACGTAGAGGCGATAGTTGCCAGCGCCTCGCTGACGCGACGCGGATCGAGACGGATGTCGTTCTGACGGGCGAGCTCGGCGATCAGCAGACCTGCAGTGACGCGACGACGCGCCATCGGCAGATATGCGGCCACGGCTTCCTGTGCCTGTGCGCCTGCCTGGCGCGCGAGCTGATTTGCCTCGTTCTCAATCATGCCCTGAGGCACTTCGAGTTCCGGATGCGCATCGACGAGCTTGTCGATAGCGCCGGCCTTGAGGCGGCCCATGAGGACACCCTTCAGCTCACGCTCGAGATTCGCGCGGACATCTGCGCGGAACTTCTCGATGCCGCCGTCCTTGACGCCGAAGCTGGCAGCGAACGCGGCATCGATTTCCGGCAACTGCGGTTCCTGTACGCGCACGACTTTCACGCTGACGTCGGCCGCCTTGCCAGCGAGCACCGGCACTCGGAAGCCCACTGGGAAATCGATCTTTGCAGTCAATTCATCGCCGGCCTTTCTGCTCGCAAGCTTGTCTTCCAGGTCCTTGGAAAATGCATCGGAGCCCAGCAGGGTACCAACGCGATCCATGCCGCTTTCGGGATGACGGACGCCGTCGCCCTCGGCCGCATATTCAAACAGCACCATGTCACCGGTCTGAGCGGCACGTTCGACCTGATTCCAGGAACGGCGCTGCAGACGCAGCGTCTCGATCATCTGATCGATGTCCGCATCGCTCACGCTGGCGACGGGCTTAACGATCTCGATATTGCTGACATCGAGATTGCCGATCTCGGGAAAAATCTCGAAGGTGGCGGTGTACTCGATCTCGCCGTTGTCGGGACGACCCGTCGTCGCAATGGACGGCTGTACGGCGGGGCGAAGTTTTTCCTGGCTGACCGCTTCCTGAAAGCTGGATCCGATCATCTCGGACAAAGCCTCGTTGCGGATCTGGCTGCCGTAACGTTGTTCGATGACCTTCGTCGGCACCTTGCCCGGGCGGAACCCCTTGAGTCGCGCACTGCGGACCATCTCCTGGACGCGCGTGCGAACGCTGTCTTCAAGGCGCTGCGCCGGCAGGCGAACGGTCAGCTTGCGGCCCAGAGAGCCGACGTTTTCGATCGAGACTTGCATCGCTGTTCCTCAGTATCAGTTGCTGCAATCACGCATTGCGCGTAAGCGCTCTGCCGCTAAGCGGGGGCGGCTGGGGTGCGAGGTGGTGCGAAAGGAGAGACTCGAACTCTCACGGGTCACCCCGCCAGAACCTAAATCTGGTGCGTCTACCAGTTTCGCCACTTTCGCCCGAATCGACACCCTGGCCGCTGGCTTGGCGTCACGCTGCCACGCTGTGCGTTCAAGGACAATGGTGGGCCGTCTAGGATTCGAACCTAGGACCAAGAGATTAAGAGTCTCCTGCTCTACCAACTGAGCTAACGGCCCACTGAAACGCT
>JBDSBK010000367.1:0-4857 GCA_039921645.1 Dokdonella sp. | reverse complement strand
TTGACCGCGCAGGAGGAAATCCCGAAGCTAGCGGCATGGTTCGGTCGTGCCAATCGCGCGCGCGGACTGCTCGCAACGGCGTTGCGCATCGATCTGGTCCTGCTGGACCTGCTCCTTGCATGGCCCGCGCGCCGCTCGACTCCTGGGAGAACGTGAGACATGGCAACGCCGGCAACGGGCGGCGCACCGCGACAGGGCATCCTCTCGCTTGCGATCAAGGACAAGGGCGCGCTGTTCAACGCGTACATGCCATTCGTGCGCGGCGGCGGCTTGTTCGTGCCGACGGCGAAGCGCTACAGCCTCGGCGACGAAGTTTTCATCCTGTTGTCGCTGATGGACGACAAGGATCGTCTTCCCGTCGCGGGCAAGGTGATCTGGATCACGCCAGCAGGCGCGCAGGGCAATCGCATGGCCGGCATCGGCGTGCAGTTCAATGAATCCCCCGATGGCGAAGCAGCGCGCACCAAGATCGAATCGATCCTGGCCGGCATCCTGACCCAGGAACGCCCCACCCACACCATGTAGGCACAAGCGATGCGCGTGCTCGTGCTCGGGGCGGGAGGGATCGGCGGTTACTTCGGCGCGCGGCTGATCGAATCCGGCAACGACGTCGAGTTCCTCGTGCGACCCCCGCGCGCTGCCGTGCTCGCGCAAACCGGGCTGCGCCTGTACAGCAACGTCGGCGATTTTGAACGGGCTGTCGCCACGTTCACCTCGATCCAGCCGGGTGCGTACTACGATCTGGTACTCCTCTCGTGCAAGGCGTACGACCTCGATTCCGCCGTGGCATCGATCGCACCGGCAGTCGCCGACGATACCCGCGTACTGCCGCTGCTCAACGGCGTGCGCCATCTCGATGGGCTCGATGCGGCATTTGGCGCATCACGCGTGCTCGGCGGCGTGTGCCATATCTCGGTCACGCTGCAGGACGATGGCGCAATCCGCCAGTTCGGCCTGCTGCAGCGGCTGGCGTTCGGCTCGCGCGATGCGACACCGTTGCCCGAGGTGGTCCGCGAGGGATTGATCGGCATCGGCAAACACGTCGTCGAAAGCGGGACGATCCTGACCGCGATGTGGGAGAAATTCGCGTTCATCGCAACGCTCGCGGGTTTGACCTGCGTCATGCGCGGCGCCGTTGGCGAGATCGTTGCGACGCCGGAAGGCGCCGATCTGGCGCGCACGCTGTATGCCGAATGCAGGGAAACAGCACGACGTTGCGGCCACGTGTTGTCTGTCGATGCGGTTGTCGACGCAGAGCGCATTCTCATCGCGCCCGATTCGCCGTTGAAGGCATCGATGCTGATCTCGAGCGCGGAGCGAGCACGGAATGCGAACATATCCTGGGTGATTTGCGTGCCCGAGCATCCGCGCACGCGCTGGATACACCTTTGCTCTCGGCGGCGCTTGCGCATCTTCGGGTGTACGAGCGTGCACGGTCGAATGCCGATTCCGGCAGGTAGTCCGCTCAGCGCGCTTTCGATCATCTACATGTTTTACTGTCTGCGTCAGTGCGAAACCTGCGACAAATGCACGATGTCCGGTTTGGCGGACCTGCGCTACGCGTGGTCTAGTCGGCTTGGTTCTGCGTGCCGTGGGCAACAGACATGGAGCCTGCATGTTGCTTGATGGTCGCGAGCATTGCCGCGAGTCCGTTTGAGCGTGTCGGCGAAAGATGCCTGGCAAGACCGATCGTTTCGATGAAACGCGGTTCGGTTGCCAGTATTTCCTGCGCCGAGCGGCCGGAATACACGCGCAACAGCAGCGCAATCAGTCCGGAAACGATCGAGGAATCGCTGATCGCCTGGAAATCGAGTCGATGCGCATGACCTCCAGGGACCAGCCAAACCTGCGATTGACAACCGTGCACCTTGAACTCGTCGGTCTTGAGTGCGTCCGGCAACGGCGCGAGCTTGCGACCGAGATCGATCAGGTACTGGTAGCGCTCGGTCCAGTCGTCGAAGAAGGCGAATTCTTCTGCAATCGCGACCTGCGCCTGTTCCGCGCTGTCCTCAAGTGGTGCATTCATCGGCTTTCACCACCTTCCAGCGCGGTCCCTGCGCGGTGTCCTCGACGACCACGCCCAACGCGAGCAGTTGATCGCGAATGCGGTCCGATTCGGCGAAATTGCGCGCCTGCTTCGCTGCCGCGCGTTGGTCGACAAGGCGTTGCACTTCGATAGCATCGATGGCTTGCCCCGGCGCGCCTTGCTTGAACCATCGCTCGGCATCCTGCTGCAGGATGCCGAGCAGGCTGGCGGCGCCGAGCAACGCAGCCTTTGCCGCGCGCTTCGTCGCCGGCGTGTCCGCCGCGCGTGCGGCCGCGGCGAGTCCTGCAATCACGGCGAACGCCTCGGGCGTATTGAGATCGTCGAGCAAGGCTGCTTCGAGGGCCTCGGGTACCACGATTTCGTTCGCCGCGACATCGATGTCCGCGAGATCGCGCAGCACGGTGTACCAGCCGTCGAGCGTCGAACGCGCCTGCTGCAAGGTGGTATCGGACCAGTCGAGCGGCTGGCGATAGTGCGCCTTGAGCAACAGGAAACGCAGCACTTCGGCGGGATAGCGCTCGAGCAACTCGTGCAGAACCAGCACGTTGCCCAGCGACTTCGACATCTTGCGGCCGTCGAAAGTCAGCATGCCGTTGTGCAGCCAGAAACGCGCAAACACCTTGCCGCCGTGGGCGCAGGTGCTTTGCGCAATCTCGTTTTCGTGATGCGGGAACATCAGGTCGTTGCCGCCGGCGTGGATATCGATCGTGTCGCCGAGGTGAGCCTCGGCCATCGCCGAGCATTCGATGTGCCAGCCCGGGCGGCCGCGGCCCCAGGGGCTGTTCCATCCTGGCAGGTCCGGCGTCGACGGTTTCCACAACACGAAGTCGGCGGGGTTCTTCTTGTACGGGGCCACCTCGACACGCGCCCCAGCGATCATGTCTTCGACCGAACGACCGGAAAGCTTGCCGTAGTCGGCATAGCTTGCGACATCGAACAGCACGTGATCCGCCGCCGCGTAGGCGTGGCCGCTCGCGATGAGGCGCTCGCACATGGCGATGATCTGCGCGATGTGCGCCGTCGCGTGCGGAATCACGTCGGGCAGGTCGGCTCCGATCCGGGCCATGTCGTCGCGGTAGGCGGCAGCATAGCGACCGGTGATCTCGCCGATCGGCACGCTGGCAGCCTTGGCGGCCGCGTTGATCTTGTCGTCGACGTCCGTAATGTTGCGCGCGTAGACAACGACCGGATATCGCCGCCGCAGCAGGCGTGCGAGCAGCCCAAAAACCACATACGGGCGCGCATTGCCGATATGCACGTAGTTGTAGACCGTCGGCCCGCAGACATACATGGTGACGCGCGCAGGGTCGGTCGGGGCGAATACTTCGGTGCGGCGGGTCAGGTTGTTGTGGAGTCGTAGTTGCATGCGCTGCGTCTGGGCGTTTTCGGGCCACCGATGATAGCAGGGCACTGGCGATGCCCATTCGCTGGCGACGGCAATTGTGAATGGCTGGAAGGGCTTAGGTCCCGGTTCAGTGATTTGATGGTTTAATTGCCCTCGAAATTAGACCATGCGCGCAAAGCCGCCCCGGCTGGCGCAGTGTGGCGAAAACGATCTGGAGACAGGTGATGAAAGCTGTAGCGGTGGGATTGGCGGTAGCGCTGCTCCTGGCGGGAACCCAGGTCGCTGCGCAGGATCGCGACTACGATCGCGATGGAGGTCCGGCAAATGCAAAGGTTGCGTGGGCCGATGTCCTTCGCGTGGACCCGATTTACGACCGCGTTCAAACCGGCAATCAGCACGAAGAGTGCGATGATGTTCCGGTCGAACGCCACGTCGACAATGGCAACCGCGCGGCCGGGACTGTGCTCGGAGCGATCGTTGGCGGTGTTCTTGGGAGTACCGTGGGCAAGGGAGACGGTCGTCGCGCCGCGACCGTCGCGGGTGCGGTTGTAGGTGGCGCCGTCGGCAACAACGCCGCTCGTGGCGACGACCGCTATTACAGCGATACCGAGCGCCACTGCCGGGTTGTGCAGGAAGCCGCGCAGGAGCGTCGCGTCGTCGCGTATGACGTGCAATACCGATATCGCGGTGACGTTTACATGTCGCGCCTGAACTACGATCCAGGCGACAAGCTGCGCGTTCGCGTGAGCATCGAGCCCGTCGAGTAGGCGCGTTGCCCGCAAAAACCAATGGACATTGACGACCGGGACTGTCTCCGCTCGTTTGGTTTCAAAGCCTGAAATAGACCGCCGTATTGCACTGCATCACATTTACCGTTAAGTTCCACGAATGAAGAATATCGCCCACCAGCCGCAGATCGTCACCAGCGCCCGCATGGCCGCCGGCATGACCTCGCGTGCTCGCCGACCGGGACCGTACATACCTGCCGGGTAGGCTGTCGCGAATTCTTCATACGAATCGACGAAAACCCGGCCCACGCGCCGGGTTTTTTTTTGGCTTTGCGTCTGCGCGATCCACCCGCGCAGTCACACGAAAATCGTTCATCCGGGAACGCAGACCGGGTTTCAAACGGATCCATCCGTGCAGCAAAAGCAGAACCGGCCGTTCATCGCCGGACTTTCGACCAAGGCAGGAATTCTCCAATGGCAGTGCGGCATTTTCTGAGTACGCAAGACTGGACCCGGCCCGAACTGGATGCGCTGCTCGATCAGGCGGCGGCGTTCAAAAGGTCCAGGGCGGGCAGCCAGCTCGCCGGCAAGTCGATCGCGTTGTTGTTCTTCAATCCGTCGATGCGCACACGCACGAGCTTTGAACTGGGCGCGTTCCAGCTCGGCGGGCACGCGATCGTGCTGGCGCCAGGCAAGGACGCGTGGCCGATCGAATTCGACGTCGGTTCCATCATGGA
>JBDSBK010000366.1:0-5015 GCA_039921645.1 Dokdonella sp. | reverse complement strand
CCGAAGGCCTCGTCGCCGAAGATTTCGTACGTGAGCGCTGCGAGCCCGAGGCTTTCGCGCGCTGGCGTGCGTTTGTCGCGACGCCCGAGCATTCGCCGGAAGCGATGGAAGCGGTGACCGGTGTGCCAGCCGACGACGCGCGTGCTGCGGCGCGCCTGTACGCGACCGGCGGCAACGCGGCGATTTATTACGGCCTTGGCGTGACCGAGCATTCGCAGGGTTCGACCGCGGTGATGGCGATCGCGAATCTTGCGATGGCGACCGCGAATATCGGCCGCGAGGGCGTCGGCGTGAATCCGCTTCGCGGCCAGAACAACGTGCAGGGTTCCTGCGACATGGGTTCGTTCCCGCACGAATTCCCGGGTTATCGCCACGTGTCGGAAGACGCGGTGCGCGACAGCTTCGAGCAGGCCTGGGGCGTGCCGCTGCAATCGGAGCCCGGCCTGCGCATCCCGAACATGTTCGAGGCGGCGCTCGACGGCGACTTCATGGCGCTGTACATCGAGGGCGAGGACATCGCGCAGTCCGATCCGAACACGCAGCACGTGACGGCCGCGTTGAGCGCGATGGAATGCATCGTCGTGCAGGACCTGTTCCTCAACGAGACCGCGAAGTTCGCGCACGTGTTTCTGCCCGGGTCGACCTTCCTCGAGAAGGACGGCACATTCACCAATGCCGAACGGCGCGTCTCGCGCGTGCGCAAGGTGATGCAACCGAAAAATTCCGACGGTGGGCAGGGCTACGCGGACTGGGAGATCACCCAGTTGCTGTCGAACGCGATCGGTTATCCGATGCACTACCGGCACGCATCCGAGATCATGGACGAGATTGCGCGCCTGACGCCGACCTTCACCGGCATCAGTTTCGACCGCATCGATGAACTCGGCAGCATCCAGTGGCCGTGCAACGCCGAGCATCCGGATGGCACGCCGACGATGCACGTGGGCGAGTTCGTGCGCGGCAAGGGCAAGTTCCTGCTCACCGAGTACGTGCCGACCACGGAGAAGGTGAATGCGAAATATCCGCTGATCCTGACGACCGGGCGCATCCTCAGCCAGTACAACGTCGGCGCGCAGACGCGTCGCACGGATAATGTCGTGTGGCACGACGAGGATCGTCTCGAGCTGCATCCGCAGGATGCGGAAGCGCGCGGGATCACCGACGGTGACTGGGTCGGCATCGCCAGTCGTGCCGGTGAAACCGTATTGCGCGCGATGCTCAGCGAGCGCATGCAACCCGGTGTCGTCTACACGACGTTCCATTTCCCCGGCTCGGGCGCGAACGTGATCACGACCGAGAACTCGGACTGGGCGACCAATTGCCCCGAGTACAAGGTGACGGCGGTCGAGGTCACGCGTGTCAGTCAGCCGTCCGAATGGCAAAAGCGTTTCCATGCCTTCAGCGAGCAGCAGGACGAGCTGCTGCGGGAGGCCCAGCATGCGCCCACGAATGGCTGAGTCAGCGATCGCGTCGACGGGCTATGCGCTGCGCGAGGTGCGGCGATGGCGCGACGGACGCAGCGAAACCGACCAGGACTGCATCGCCGAGGAAGTGCCGGTGGCGCTGTTCTACAACGAGCGGCCGCACGTCGTGATGATGGCGACGCCACTCGATCTGGACGACTTCGCGCTCGGCTTTTCGTTGAGCGAAGGCGTGATCGGCCATGCGGACGAACTAGAATCGATAGAAACAAAAAACCTGCTCGAAGGCATCGAGGTGCGCATGCACGTCCCTGCTGCGCGCGCCGATGCGCTGCAAGCACGCCAGCGCAACCTGACCGGTCGCACCAGCTGTGGACTCTGCGGAACGCAGGCGCTGGAAGATGCGGTACGCCAGCCCGCGCGCGTCGACTTCGGTATCGACGTCGATGCCGCGAGCTTGCATCGCGCACTCGCGCATTTGCACGATCGCCAGCCGTTGAACGCAGCGACGGGTGCGACGCACGCAGCGGCGTGGGCGCATGCGGATGGAACGGTGCGCCTGTTGCGCGAGGATGTGGGCCGCCACAACGCGCTGGACAAGCTGATCGGTGCGATGGTCCGAGCCGGCGAAGACCCGCGTCAGGGTTTTCTCATCGTCACCAGCCGCGCCAGCTACGAGATGGTGCAGAAGGCGGCGACGGCCGGCATTTCGATGCTCGCCGCGATTTCGGCGCCGACCGCGCTCGCGATCCAGCTCGCGCAGGCGACCGGTGTCACCCTGATCGGCTTTGCGCGCGAGAAAAGCCATGTTGTTTACGCGCAGCGCGAATCTGGCGCGGGCGTGCACGCGGAGAGCGCGTCGTGAGCGTCGAATCCCTCGTCCGGATGGCGAACGACATCGGCAATTTCTTTGCGTCGGAACCCGATCGCGCGACCGCGATTGCCGGCATCGCCAATCACATCAGGCGTTACTGGGAGCCGCGCATGCGCCGCCACATCTATGCGCATCTCGACGCCGGCGGCGAGGGTCTGGATGACCTTGCACGAGCGGCCGTGCAGCAACTCGCCGACAAGGAACGCGCGGCAGCGTCGTGATTGAAGCTATGGCCCGAGCGCGAACGGGCAGAGGTTGTTCCAGATCTGGCTCAGATGAGCGGCGGTGTAGGTGTGTCCGCCTGCAAACGTCCGGAAGAACAGCGTGCGTTCCTGCACCCAGCCGGCGGTTGTGAACCGCGTCAAGTCAGCCTGCGCTTCCGGGTAAAGGCTGTCACTCACGCCGACATGAATATCGACAGGGATCTTCGGCGACACGGTAGGCAAGAAGGTTGCGCAAGCGGGTGAGGTTGGATCGCTGGGAACGCTGCAAGCGAATCCTCGTAGCACCCCCGCACTGACGCCATACGAAGCGAAAAGGCTTGTGTTGGTGAGCGCCAGTCCGTGCGCCACATGTCCACCGGCGGAGAAACCCCAGGCGACGATGCGTGAACGCTCGACGTTGTAGGCCGCCGCCGTATCGTCGATCTCGGCCAGCATTGCAGGAATGTCGGTGTCTGGAATCCAGCCGCCGCTACTCCCGGTTGCCACCGAGGCGAGCACGATGACCCCCGCGCTGTCGGCGACCCCTGTCCAGTCGACTCGGGCTTGCTGAGCGGCGGCCGGTGCAGTACCCGCGCCGCCGGCACCGTGCAGGGCAAGAACAAGCGGCCATGCCCTGGTCGGCGTATAGGCGAGCGGCAGATACAGGTAGTAGCTGCGACTGCCTATGCCCGCCACGGTCACTGTGCGCGTCACGTCGCCTGGGTAGGTGCCGCCGCTGCCATTCGATGGCTGGCTTGGAACGACAATGTCGTCGAAGCCGTTCCAGAAGATCGCATCGGATGTCGGGCACACAGCCGCCGGCAGGCGCACGGTGCTGGCTGCGCTGGCCAAACGGGCGTCGGCGAGCAACACGACGAGTGTGAAAGCAGAAAAAAGGCGCATCCGCCATTATCGGCTTGAAAACGTTAACCACGGGTTAGTTCGGCCTAAGCCGCCTTCCATACGCAATGGTAGGGTTGTGCCTCTCGTTGTTTGGGTCCGAATCGCAGGCTGAAGCCATTTGCCGCGGCGCACGATGGTCAGATCGTCGAACTTGGGGCTAAGATCGCAACCAATTTGTTACAAACCCGCGAAGAAACCGTTTGCAAGAAGGAGCGTTGTATGCAGAGTAAAAACCGTCGGTCCTGGCTCGCCCCTTCGCTCGCTGCACTGCCGTTGGCGCTCGCCGCCGCATTGGCCGGCCCGAATGCGCAGGCCAGCGGTTTCCAGTTGAAGGAAAACAGCGTTCAGGGACTGGGTCGTTCATTTGCCGGCTCAGGGGCAGCACCGGGCGACTGCTCGGTCGTCGTCAACAACTCAGCCGCCCTTGGCGATCTCGGCAACGCCAATTGCGTGCAGGTCGACCTCAACGTGATCAACTTCGCAACGAAGTTCCAAGGCAGCGGCACCGATTTCCTCGGTCGCCCGCTCAGCGGTGGAAATGGCGGCGACGGTGGCGTGACCAAACCGGTACCGGCCATGTATTTCACGCACAAGGTAAACGATCAATGGGCGGTTGGCGCCTCGATCGGCGCGCCGTTCGGTTTCGAGACCAGTTATGACGATCGTTCGGTCGTTCGTTACGAGGGTGTCGAATCGAAGCTGCAGTCGCTCGACCTGACGTTCTCGACCTCGTTCAAGATCAACGACATGTTCTCGATCGGCGGCAGCCTGATCGCACAACGCACGAGCGCCGAACTGAATCAGGCGATCGACTTCGGCACCATCCTCGCGGGCCCGACCAATGGCGCTGTCCTGCCGCAGGAAGCCGACGGCTTCGGCGGCCTCAAGGGCGACGACTGGGGCTACGGCTTTGCGCTCGGTCTGTTGTTCAAGCCGACGGCTTCGGATCGCATCGGCATCAATTTCCATTCGCAGATCGATCACACGCTGGAAGGCGATGCGAAATTCCTGGTGCCGTCGAATATCCTGCCGCTGCTCGGCGGTGCGTTCCTCAACCAGAACGGCCAGGCGGACTTCGATACGCCGTGGTTCGTGAGCGGCAGCTGGTGGCATACCGTCGACGAGCGCCTGAGCTTCGGTGCCGATGTCAGCTACACGCATTGGTCGAGCTTCAAGCAGCTCAAGATCATCTACTCGGATGCCGCGATGGCACCATTCACCAATGCACAGGCGTTCAACTGGGATGACACCTGGTTCTTCTCGGTCGGCGGCGACTATCGCCTCAACGACGAATGGACCCTGCGTGCCGGTATCGCCTACGACCAGACGCCGACAAACGACGAGACGCGCACGCCGCGCGTGCCGGATGGCGACCGCACCTGGGTGTCCTTCGGCATCGGCTATCGTGCCAGTGAAGACCTCAAGTTCGATGCGGGCTTCGTGCATCTGTGGGTCTCCGACGGCACGATCGACCACACGTCATCGACGTTCAGCCACCTGTCCGGCAAGTTCCAGAGCAAGGGCAACGTGCTCGGCGTGTCCGGTCAGTACCTGTTCTAGGCGTCAAGCGTTGGGGAGAAACCGGCGGGCGCCTTCGGGCGCCCGCTGTTTTTT
>JBDSBK010000365.1:0-4345 GCA_039921645.1 Dokdonella sp. | reverse complement strand
AATCCAGCATGCCCAGACCCGCCGTCAATGTCGCGGTGCGCGCCGCGCGCGCCGCCGGACAGATCATCCTGCGTTACATGAACCGCCTGGAAAGCCTCGATATCATCGAGAAGCAGCGGCACGACTACGTGTCGGAAGTGGACAAGCTCGCGGAAGCGGAAATCATACGCGAACTCAAGCGCGCGTTTCCGCGCGACGCGATGCTTGCCGAGGAATCGGGCGCTTCGGGCAAGTCGCGCAATGTCTGGGTCATCGATCCACTCGACGGTACGCACAACTACCTGCGCGGCATCCCGCACTTTTGCGTATCGATCGGTCTGCTCGAAAGTGGCGAACCCACCCTCGGCGTGATCTACGACCCGTTGCGCGACGAGCTGTTCACCGCGGACCGCGGCAATGGCGCGTATCTCAACGATCGTCGCATCCGCATCGGCAAACGCGAAGGCCTCGCGGGCGCCCTGCTGGTGACCGGCTTTCCGTATCGCCAGCGCCGCCACCTCGATGCGCAGCTCGCCATGACGCGCGCGCTGCTCGCCGAAGCCGAGGACATACGCCGCACCGGTTCGGCCGCGCTCGATATCGCGTACGTAGCGGCCGGTCGCGTTGACGGTTTCTACGAAATCGGCTTGAAGCCGTGGGACATGGCTGCTGCCTGCGTACTTGTGCGCGAAGCCGGCGGTCGCTACTGCGATTTCGCCGGCCGCGACGGCTTCCCGGAAAGCGGAAACCTGATTGCCGGCAACGTCAGCGTCGCCAACGCGATGGTCAAGGCAATCGCGCCCGAACTGCCGCCGATTCTCGCGCTCGCCTAGATCGCCGCGCGGCCACCTTCGATGCGCCACTCGCGCGGACGGAATGGCCACCAGCCCTCCGGAAATTGCAAGCATGCGTCACGCAGCTTGCGTTTCCGCGCGGCGCGCATGCCGCGCTTCAATGAATGGTAAGGAAATAGACCGGCAAGCCGGAAAACGACTGTGTCGCTCCAGCAAAATTGCAGACGCGCGTATTCACGACGCCAGCGGTTGAAACCTGCAGAGGCGTGATCGTCATTTTCTGCGGAAGCGCAGCGCCGGCCTGCAGGTTGAAGATCACCAGATCGCCCACTTGCGCGTTTGGAACTCCCACCCCGTAATCGTTGCACGTATTCGCGCCGAGGCTTAACGTGATTGCGCCATTGCTGTAGCCGCTCGCAAGCTCGCTGCGGGTTACGCTGCCGCTCGCCAGCTGTGCCGAGCCGACCGCCGACCCCGCAATCTTCGCCGTGGTGATCGCGCCATCGGCGATCTTCGAAGACGTGACCGCCGCAGCGGCAAGTTCGAAGCTTCCCACAGCCGCATCGGCAATTTGCGCGGAAGTCACTGCAGCGAAGCCGATCTTGGAAGTCGTGACTGCGTTGGCACCGATCTTCGCGTTGGTTACCGCACCCGCTGCTATGGCCGGAGTGGGGTATGTCCCGGTGAGGTCGCCACCTGCAGCGCCACTGATGGTTCCACTCAGTGCGAACTGCGCGACTGGCGTGGTCGCAACCGGCTGGCGCGGCGACATTGCGATGCCATTCACGCTGACCTCGAGCCACAACTGGATGCCGGTAAACGAACCAGGGAACGCCAGCGACACGTTGAACAATCCATCGGTGATCGGATACGCCGTTTCCGTGATCGTGGAGCCGACCTGGTTGCCCGCAGTCAGCGCATCGAACAATGCGAAATCCAGATCAAAATTGCCGTTCGCGGGCGCTCCGCTCTGCTGCAAGTGCCCCTGATACGTGAAGTCGGGCAACTGTGGCGCCGCTCGCGCCGGCGCTGCCAGTGTCATGGCCAGCGCGAAGCCCAAGGCGCAGGTGCGCAACGATCCACCAAACAGCGAAGGCATGTTCATCAGTGGCATTCCTCGAATCCGTTGTTGAATATCGAACCGCGCTGCTGATATCCCACGCCTGCCCAGAAGCCGGCACTCAGCGAATACACCCCACCACTCGAAGCACCCACGGCGCTCTCGCCCATCGTTCCTTCCAGCGACAGGCATCCTCCCGGCGATTGGCTCGAACCGCCGCCGCCCGCGATCACATGCCCGTCGAGCACGGGCGCACCCGCAGATGCGATGGCAACGCCTGCGGCAAGCATCGCTGCCGACAGGCATGCGATCGGAGTTCGATGTGATCGGCCCGCCCGCACGAATCCGCTGCCTGCGTTCTTTTTTCTGTGCATGCCTGCCCCTCCTTGATCGATACCCTCATCAGGAAGATCATCGATTTCGGGCAGAATCCTGCCCGGATGTTTTCTAACGCACGCTTTTGAACGTGCTCGCCAGGGTCAAATCAAACTCCGCATCGACCTTGGCACCACCGGTAGCGACATCGTCGACATGCACCTTGCCGACTAAATGATCGGGCTTGTTGGTAGTCAGCGTAAAAGCGCTCAAGTCGGTGCCACCAGAGTACTGCGCTCGCTCGCCGTTCAATCGCGTGGCATAGGCAAGATGTCGCGCATCGCCGAAATCGACCATCGCGCCATCGGTGAGCGCAGCGTCGGCGCAGGACAAGGTCTTGCAGGCCTTGATCTTTGCGCCGATGTCGGCACTCGACAGGTAAATGCGCAACACCGTCTTGCTTTCGTCCATCTCATCCGGACCACGCACCAGGAAGGCGTACTTGATCGTGCTCGACCAGGTCTTGAACGTCGCGGAGCCGCTGGCCTTGTCGGCGGCGATTGCATTCGTCGAAGCGATCAACGAGATCGCGAGCAGCAATGAGCGCCCGGGCGATCGTACGTTGCGAGTCATCGCGACGATTGATCGAAGGGCAACTGACAGGTTGTTCATGGCGGATCTCCTTCGGGGTGGAAGTCCAAAAACGGATACAACACTCGTTTCAAGCTCGTCGCGCTCCATCAAGTGCCCGGCTCATAGCCATTCCGAAACAGCACATCGGATTCGAGCGCACCGATATCCACATGCTCGCCGACGAGGCGAGGACCATGGTTGGCATCGCAACAACCGCCAACCCCGCCGGGCGGATTGTCGAGTCCCGCGTTGATCAGTGGGGAATCCGGCCCGAGACTCACACCGAAGAATCCGCTGAAGCCGGGATCCACGCTCAGTTCGTGGCTGATGCTGAGGGGCGGGAAATTACCCATTACACCGATGTCGTTGTAGGCGTAGTCGACCGAACCGTTCTGGTCGAACACGTCGTAGCTCTCGTTGTTCCACAGGATGTTGTTGGCAAGCCAGTAGTGGCCGGTGCCCGCGATATCGAGCGCTCCGATACCGACGTGGTTTATCAGCTGGTTGCCGACGATCGTGTTGCCGTTGATGTAGGTATTGCCGGTATTGCTCAGATAGGCCGCGGAGACGGAACCGGAATTCGCGTACACAGCATTGCTCCACAGATGCACATCACCTTGCGACGACACATACATCGCGCCGCCCGTATTGTTGTCGGCGGCCTTGTTGGCGACAAACACGTTGCTGAACACATAGGTCGCCGACGTGCTCGACGTATTCGTCAGATTCAACGCGCCGCCTGCGTACTGCGTCGGATGACCGTGCACGAACGTGATGTAGCCCAGCCCGACCGGCCCCTTGGCCGCGATGGTCAGCTGCCGCACCATGTTTTGGCCATCGAGCACCGTGGCACCCGACGTCGCAGGTGGCCCAGGACAGCCAGGCGCGTGCCCACCGAGGATATACAACGCGTGGGTTTCGGCGACCGCGGCGACGTACTGCAATTCGCTGCTGAGAAGATACGTTCCCACCACGATATCGATCGTGTCGTCCTGGTTATTGCTCTGTGCGGTCGTCAACGCGGTCGCAAGCGCCGCGCTGTTGTCGACGCAGAACGTGGCTGCGTGAACGACCGGCAGCATACCCGCAAGCAGAACCGCGCCTACGCGCCCATGAAAGAGACTGCAAACTCGCATGTTCCACTCCCTGATGGTCAACTAGGACTGATGCATTGCGGCTCAATGCGTATGCGTGGTGCTCGATTCCTTTTCGACTTTCCATGCACCGCCCTCGCGCACCATTGAGACGGTGCTGCTCATCGCATTTCCTTCCCCATCCTTGCCGTCGTACTCGAGCGTCGCGCTGTCGCCCTTGCTCTCGCCCTTGATGTATTTCGGAGCTAGCAACGCCTGACTCTGGATGAAGCCGAACATCTTCTTGAATTGCGGATCATCGCGGTGCGAGAGCAATTCATCGGAGCGGCTCCTGGACATCAATTTCGCGAGCGCATCGATGTTTCCCTTCTTGAGCGCGGCGAGATACGCAACGTAAGCCTTGCCTGCATCGCCGCCGTTCGCCGGCAACGCCGTACCTGGCGTGGGAGCAGCAGGAAGATCGAGCGCGA
>JBDSBK010000364.1:0-4758 GCA_039921645.1 Dokdonella sp. | reverse complement strand
TGCCGCCGCGCGAGATCGCCATCGGCCTGGTCGCACTGGCCGAATCGATCAAGTTCGCGCACATCGTCGATCCGGTCGAAGTCGACGATGCCGTGGCCAATCGCGTGCTCGAACTGTTCTTCGGTTCGGTGATGCAGGGCGCTCCGTAGACAAAGCGCCCTCGGCCGCCATGATCCAAGGCGACCTGCTTCCAGCGGCCAGGCCGCTTTGCAAATACGAAGGTCAGAGTTTCTTCAGCGTGGCCGCATCCAGCCGTACCACGGGGTAGGCGCCCACGTGCTGCGTCGTGTACCAAGGCGAGCGATCGTAGAAGAAGGCGAGCCGCGCGCCGGGCGATTTCGCGAAGTCCGCGTCGGCGGCGAGCTTCGCGTCGAATTCACGCTGCAACGCTGGGTTCTTCGCGAGCATCGCGAGCGCGAGCTTTTCCGATACGCGCGCGTCGGACGATTCCTTCTGTTCGAAGATCGCATCGAAGAAACCCCAGCGCAGGAGTGAATCGGAAGCGCGCGGTTCGAGCAGGTTGATCGCGACGTTGGCGGCGCTCTGGTCCAGGCGCACGAGAATGGCCCCTGCTTCAAACGCGGCGTTGGCGGTTTCGCTCGCGAGCGTGAACTCGCGCAGCAGATGGCGGCCTTCGAATGGTTTTTCGTCCCAGTGCGGAGCGCCAAGTTGATAGCGTTCGACGCGCAGTTGCAGTGGCCGGTCGATGCGTTCGAAATGGATGCCGTGCTCACGCAGTTTTTCGATGATCGGCGCCGATGGGACCGGGATCAGATACGCCGCCGGTGTCTGCACCGACTCCGTGGCGACGAGGTCGCGGAAGAACGGCACGGTGTAGGTTTTCGGCCTGGCCGGATCGTAGCTCACCCAGATGTCGCCCGAGATCGCGCTCGGCGTTTGCGTGAACGCGTAGCCCTTGAGCGCGAAGGGTGTCGACTGCTTGCTGGCCTCGAATGCGATCGGCAATGGCGCGCCGCCGCCTTGAGCGCGCGCAATTGTATCGGCGTCGGCCTGGGTGACCGCCTTTCGCAACTCGCCAGGATGGCGATTGAGGTGCTCCAGCGTCGCGACGACGAGATCGCAGGTCGCATGCACACGTGTCGCGTACGACTTGAGCATGTGCGTTTCGACGAGCAGCGCGGCACGGTTGCGCAGGGCGACATATCCGGTCGAGAAACGCGGGCCGGAGCCGAAATTTCCGATGCCCTTGCTGATATCACGATGGTCGACGAGTTCGAGGTAGGGCGCCGACAGGTGGCCGCGCTTGTCGAAGGCGGGAAAGATCGATTTCGCAAACGCATCCTGTTCCCAACGTTTGACGGCGGGATGCAGTGGCCCCCATTCCTCGAGATACCAGGTCAGGTCGTACTGGTAGTCGGCGCCGTCGGTGGTGTGGATGTCCATGAACAGGTCGGGCAGCCAGGCGTCGAACATCGCGAGCCAGTCGCGCATCTCGGGCGCGTCGGCCTTCGTGTAGTCGCGATTGAGATTGAGGCGTTGCGCGGTTGCGCGGAAGCCCATTTCGCGCGGGCCGTTCTGGTTGATGCGATTGTACGGGCTCGCGTTCTCGTGGCCGTCGACGTTGAAGATTGGCAGCCACACGAGGATCGCGTGATCGAGCAGGTGCGGATGTCTTGCACCGACGGTGAGATCGCGCAGCAGCATCAACGCGGCATCCTTGCCTTCGATCTCGCCGGCATGGATGCCCGATTGCACGAGCACGATTTCCTTGCCCGAGGCATGCGCCGCTTCGGGTGTGACCTCTCCATCCCTTGAAGCGACCACGAGCATCAGATCGCGGCCCTCGGGTGACACGCCGAAGCGGGTCATCGTGAGTTGCTTCGGCGCCGCGGCGGCGAGGCGTTCGAGGTAGGCGCGCGTTTCAGCGTACGAGGGCGTCGTTTCGAAGTTGGTGCGTTCGGCAGGCGTGGTCCAGTCGATGGACGTGGCGGATGCAGGGCAGGCAGCGACGATCAGGGCGAGGCACGCAAAGCAGCGCGTCGCCAAAGGCAGCGGATTCATGGCGAGACAAGCCGTGGGGATACGAGGACGCGATGGTACGCTGGGCGAGGGCGCCGTTGTGCCATGCAGCGCCGCATGCGACGCGGTGTGCGTTGTGGCAGATTGCGCAGATGGAGCTGTGCACGATGCTCGCAGTTCGGGCCTGGAACGGCTTTATCGGTATCCTGCTTTGTGATTGGCAAGGCGTCGTTGGCAACAAGGATCATCATCACCATGAAACGCTTACTTGAACTTGCGTTCGCTTCGTTCATGGCGGTGTCGGGCAGCGTGTCTGCGGCCGCGCCTGTACTCAATGTCAGCGAGAGCGTGACGATCCATGCATCGCCGGACGTGGTCTGGGCAAGGATCCAGGACTTCGATGGCGTCGTCAGCTGGCACCCGGCGGTTGCGAAGGACCAGATCATCATCGGCAGCAACAACACGGTCGGCGCCGAACGCATGCTCACCTTGCGCGATGGCGGCACCGTTACGGAAAAACTGCTCGCTTACGACGCCAGGCATCGCCGCTACCGCTACGCGATCCGCATGGGCGTGTTGCCAGTGAGTGACTACATATCGACGATCAGCGTCAAGGCGGCGGGCTTGAACCGCTCCAAGGTGACCTGGTCGGGCACCTTCAAGCGCAAGCATGTGGGCGCCAATCCGCCCGCGAACGCCGACGATGCGATGGCGACGAAGACGATGGTCGGCGTCTATCGGGCTGGCCTGGACAATCTGAAAAAAATCGTCGAAGCCAAATGACGCGCGCGCTCAGCGCCCCAGCTTGAACGGCAGCACATCCGGCCCCGCCGCGCCGGCCGACAGAATGAACGCCATTGCCTGATCGACGCTCCAGTCGGTCGCGATCAGGCGTTCGATCGGGACGATCTCCAGATAGCCTCCGGTCGGGTTCGGCGTGGTCGGCACGTACACGGCGGCGAGTTCGGCGCCTTCCGCGTCGCGGAACACGCGCGTGACGAAGCCAATCGTCTTGAGCTCCGGCGAAGGGAATTCGATCAGCACCACGCGCTGCGTGCCGGCTGGCTTCTTCTGCATGAGGCTCATGAGCTTCTTGGTGCCGCTGTAGATCGTGTGCGCAAACGGAATGCGCCCGATCACGCTCTCGAACGCACCGAGCAGGCGTCGGCCGAGCACCCGATCCGCCGCGAATCCCATCACGTACAGCGCGACGATGGTGACCACGAACGCGAGCAGCGACGCGAGCCAGCCCTGATTGATTCGCCCGAGCGTTTGCGGAAACGCATTCGCCAACGCTTCGAACAGCGCCGCCACCCACGGCAGATTCACTTGTGAAAGCAGGGAAAAGATCGACTTGAACACCACCCAGGTCAGCCAGATCGGGATGAAGGTGAGCAGACCGGTGAACAGGTATCGCTGGATGTAGAGAGGGCGCATGAGGACCAGGGTGTGGAGTGGGAGCGGGATCGTCGTTGCCAGCCGGCTTTCGCGCTACACGGGGGCGTTCGGCTGGGACGCGCACCGGACCGCATCATCGTAACGCGCCCGGACATTTCCCGGTGGGCTATCCGCGAGGCAACTCGCGCACGACGCGGAAGCCGACGTTGGCGTAACCCACATCGCCGGGCGCGGTATCGACGCGGTCCAGGTTCGAGTCGTCGTCATCGTCATGCCACGACAGCCCACGGAACACGCGCTCGTTGCATGTCGCATCGCTGCCGCCGTCCGATGCGCAGCCGTCGATCCACGCGCTCACATTGCCGGCCATGTCGTAGAGTCCAGGCGGCGTTGCGGCGAATCGTCCGACCGGTGCCGTGTGCGTGAACGCATCGTCGCATTGCGCGCCTTCCTCGACGTGTGCCGCAATATTCGCCATCCGGCAGCCGCGGCCGGTTCCGGCTTGTTGCGCGGCCATCAGCCATTCCTGCTTGCTCGGCAGTCGATACGTGGCGCCGGTGCGCTTGCTCAGCCAGCGCGCGTAGGCATTCGCGTCATTCCAGCTCACGCAGACGACGGGATGGTCGTCGCTCTGGGAAAATCCGGGTGCGCGCCAGTTCAAGCCGCGCGGCAGGCGTGCGAGCAAGCTCTGCGATTCGTGGCACGTCGACGCCGCACGGCCGCTTGCTGTCGCGAAGTGCGCGTACGCGCCGCGCGTCACGTCGGTGGTCTGGATGGCAAAGGCATGATCGACGTGCGCAGCAGCGGCGCGACCCGCTGTCATGACCGCAACCGTAGGCCCATTCGGTTCGCGAAACGTGCCGCCAGCGCGCAGCAAGGCGACCGGACGCGCAAGGTCGGCTTCGAGCGCACGCGCCTGTTCGGGATCGAGCCGGGCGAGGAGCGGCAGCAGCGGACTCAGTTTTTCCAGTTCGGCCGTGTCGAAAGGATGGCGCGCACTCGCACGACGCGCTTCGATCACTTCGTGGATCGAGGCGACCTGTGCAGCGAGATGGGCGCTCGCGGGCCATTTCGCGCGTTCCACCAAAGCGGCTGCCTGACTCATCGGTTCGACCGCATCGTGCACGCGGTCCGCGGCTATCGCTTTCGCCACGCGCGCGGACAGAGCGGAAAGAATGCGTTCAATGCCGCTCACGGCGTCGCGCTGGCGCGGTTCGCCCGCGAGGACCGCAAGATAATGGTCGGCCGCATTGTTGCCGGCGGGCGCCACGAAGCGCCCGTTCGCGAGCAGGCTCGCGGCCTGGCGCAAGTGCTCATTGCGCGACGCGGCGGTCGTCGGTGCAGCGACGACGTCGGTGGTCGGGGCGACGACAGGAGCGG
>JBDSBK010000363.1:0-11512 GCA_039921645.1 Dokdonella sp. | reverse complement strand
CTTCCGTGCGCTGCAACTGCCGCCGCAGGTGGAGCTCGACATCGCCGAACACGGCGGGCACTGCGGCTTCATCAGCGATCTTTCGCTGCGCAGCTTTACCGACGATTACATTGCCGAGCGCATGCGGGTTCATCTGGCCGGCCATGTGATCGGCAGCGTCGCGCAGGGCTTCGCCGCAACCGCGTAATCGTCCGCATGGGTCGGGCGCGTCAGTCGGCCGGCACGGTGCGCTCGCGCGCCCATGCGCGCAACTCGGCCACGCGCTCGGCCATGAGCACCGACAGGGGTCGCGTGTTGCGGATTTCGGCGAGCAGATGCGCTTGTGTCGGCTTGCCGCGATCGGCCAGTGCGGCGTAGAGCGCCGCAACGATGAGCTGCTCGATCTCGGCACCGGAAAACCCGGTCGTTGCATTCGCGAGCGCCTCGACATCGTAGTCGGCAAGATCGAGTTCGCGCTGTACCAGATGCAGGCGGAAGATCTCGCCACGGGTCGCGTCGCCGGGAAGGTCGACGAAGAACACTTCATCGAAGCGGCCCTTGCGCAGCAGCTCGGCCGGCAGCGCCTGCACGTCGTTCGCGGTCGCGACCAGGAAAACGGGCGCCTTGCGTTCGGCCATCCAGGTCAGCAGATAGCCGAGCACGCGGCGTGAAACGCCATCGTCGGCACCGGTGGTCGCGAGCGCCTTCTCGATTTCGTCGATCCACAGCACGCACGGCGCAAGCAACTCGGCGTTGTTGAGAGCATCGCGCAGATTGCGCTCGGTCTCGCCGTGATACTTGTTGTAGAGCGTGCCGATGTCGAGGCGCAGCAAAGGCACGCCGAATCCGCCGGCGATCGCCTTCGCGGCAAGGCTCTTGCCGCAACCCTGTACGCCGAGCAGCAGCACGCCTTTGGGCGGATCCAGTTTGGCCGCCGCTTTTTCGCCCAGGAATGCCGGCCTGCGTTGTGCTATCCACAACTTCATGCGCGCAAGTCCCGCAACGTTCGCGAACTGCGCGGTCTCGTACTCGAAATGCAGCAGACCGCCGCGGTCGAGCAATGCGTATTTCGCCTTTGCAAGATTCGGCAGGTCGGCTGCCGTCAGGGCGCCGTCGTCGTAGATGAGCTTGCGCACGATGCGGCGTGCGTCGTCGAGCGAGAGCCCCTTGAGATTGCGCACCACCGCGCGCGCGGCATCCGCATCGACGACGACGCGACGACCGTCGTTGTCGCGCGAATAGCGAAACGCCTCTTCGCGCAGCAGCGCGGCCAGATCTTCGCTGCCCGGCAACTGGAACGCGAAACGCGTTGCGACCGCAGCCAGTTCGGCCGGCAATTCAAACGCGCTGCCGACCAGCACGACGGTGTGCTCGGCGGTATCCGTGCGCTGCACGATTTCGCGCAACAGGCGCAACGTCATCGGATAACGCAGGTATGGCTGGAAATCGAGCAGCAGGTATACGCTGGGCTGCCGATGCTGCTTGATCGCCTGCAGCATCAGGCTGGCGTCGGGTGCGTCCTCGGTCTCCTCGTCGTGATCGAGGTCCAGGCGCATGAGGCCATCGGTGATGCTCCAGCGATAGAGCGGTCGCAATGCCTGCGCGATCGCATGGCGAAAGCCTTCGACGACGCGGGTTTCCTCGCTGGATTCGATGACCAGCAAAGGCGTACTGGCGCGAATCAGGGTGACAAGATCTTGGTTTTCAGCCACGTCGGTTATGCGGGGGCGATGCGGAGGATGGGGCAGGGGGTGTGTGCACGGAAGTGCATCTGCACAAGCCTAGCATGGCCGGATGCGGCATAATTTGGGGCTCACCCGGCAGCCGTCCGGGTATTGCTGCCGCGGCGTCGCGCCCGGCGCTGGAATCCGTTCCTCACCTTCCTCGTACCGAATTCGAATCCGCATGCTCAAAGAAACCATCGATCTGCACCGCCAAGGCCTCTTCGACGAGGCCGAACAGGGCTATCGCGCGCAGCTCGCCGCACATCCCGACGATGTCGATGCCATGCATCTGCTCGGCATGCTTCGGCATCAGCGCGGCGACGAGGCCGAAGGTTCCCGGCTGCTCGCGCGCGCGCTCGAACTGGCTCCGGACGACGCCAACCTTGCGCTCAGTCTGGCCTCGCTCGCGTTTCGCGACGGTGACCGGGAAACTGCCGCCAGCGGTTTCGCGCGCGCCCTCCAACTCGATCCGAATCTCGCCGGCGCGCATGCCGGTGCGGGCCAAATTGCGTTGCTGCGCGGCGAGCATGCGCTGGCCGAGGAGCATTTCCGCATCGCATTGCGTGCGAACGAGGAGCCGCATGCGCTCGCCGGCCTAGGTGCGCTGCTGCTGGAACGCGGCGATGTCGACGGTGCGTTGCGCCACACCGGCCGTGCCGCCGATCTCGCGCCGCAGGACGCGATGATTCAGTTGCAACTGGGCCAGGCGTTTGCGCGACGCGATACGCCGGCGTTTGCCGAGCAGGCATTCCAGAACGCGTTGCGGCTGCGTCCGAATCTGCATCAGGCACGCCATGCATTGGGTTCGCTGTTGATCAAGGCGCGGCGCATTCCCGAAGCGGAGGCCCAGTATCGCGAACTCGCGGGCGTGCCTGCGTTTGCGACGATCGCGCAGGTTGGTCTAGGTGACGCCGCACGTGCGGACAACCGGCATGACGACGCGGTCGTGTGTTATCTCGCCGCGCTTGCAGCCGAGCCGTCGAATACGGTGACCGTGCGTGCACTGGCGTGGTCGCTGGCGCAGGTGGGTCGCGTCGATGACGCAGTCGCGACGTACGACGAAGCGATCACGCGCTTGTCCGGCGACGACGAATTGAAATCCGCGCGTGCCGACTTGCTCACCCTGGTCGGGCGTCTGCCCGAAGCGGCCGTTGCGTGGAACGATCTGGTGACGCGCAATCCGGCCCACCATTTTGCGCGAGCGAGACTTGCTTTCGTCGCCGAATATCTCGGCGAAGCCGAGGTCGCGCAAACGCATGCAGGCATCGTGCTCGGCGCGCGTGCCGACGTGGAAATGCTGCTGATTCACGTGCGCGCGCTGTTGCGTACCGGCGATTTCGACGGCGCACGCATCGCACTGGATGCCATGGGTCGCTATCCTGAACTGAGCGAAGGACAGACGCGCCTGCGCTGGAACTATCTCGGCCGTGTGCACGATGCCGCGGGAGAAGCCGCGGAAGCGGTCCGTTGTTTCAGCGAAGCGCAGCGTGGCGTGCCGGCGGCAATGCCCGGCCTGGACGAACCGCGCCCGGAGTTGCAGGTCGCGCTTGCGGAAGCCGTCGGTGACGCATGGCCACTGGCGCCGATCCTGCTGCTCGGTACGCCCGGTAGTGGTGTCGAGCGCGTTGCAGCGTTGCTCGCCGACCAGCCGCAATTGATCGTCCTGCGCGATCGCATCGGCGCGGTGATGCGCGAAGACGATTTCAACCAGCCGCATTTCCAGCACTATTGCGGCGAACTCGGGGAGGGCGATCGGCTGGCGCTGCGTGATCGCTACCTGGCGCCGCTTCGCCAAGGGAACCTTCCGGTCGGTCGCACGATCGTCGATTGGCTGCCACGCTGGGATGCGCACCTGCTCGCGTTGGTCCGCCGGGCAATGCCGGGCACGCGATTGATCATCGTCGAGCGCGATCCGCGCGACGCGTTGGTGAACTGGCTCGCATTTGGATGGGCGCCAGGCTTCCCCTGCAGCGAGCCTGCCGCTGCCGCCGAATGGCTGTCGCGCGCCCGCCGGCACCTCGCGTTTGGCCAAGCGCTCGACGAACCGCGCCGGCTGGTTGTCGCCGCCGATCCGCTGCTCGACGATGCCGAGCGCAATGGTGGCGAGCTCGCTCGTTTCCTCGATATCGATGCTTTGCGGCCCGGCGCGCAATTCGCGGCGATGATGCAAAGCCTCGGCGGTTTGCCCGTGCGTTTTCCGGCCGGACATTGGCAAGGCTACCGTGATGCGCTGGCCGGTGTGTTCACGCAGCTGATGGCCTGACACGATGCGTCGCAGGTCGCGCCTTCACGTCTGACGTGATGGCGCGGCGATTCATGCCGCGCAATGCGACGAACGTGCAACGGTGCGACGGGTGCGATTTGCTAGCATGTCCGGTCCGACCCTTTCGATCCTGCGCCGATGACTTTTTCCGCCGAACCGCAATCCGATATCGCCGCGCGTCGCGTAGCGGCGCACACACTGGTCGAGCAGGGACGCACGCTCGAAGCGGAGCGCGCGTTCGCCGACTTGCTGCGCGATGTGCCGGACGAGCGCGACGCGCTCAATTTCCTCGCCATCCGCGCCCACGGCAAGCAACGGTTTGACGAAGCGCTGGCGCTGCTCGAACGCGCGCGGGCCGCGCATCCGGACGATGCGGTGACACTGACCAACCTCGGTACCCTTCAGCGCGAGCGCGGCAACCTCGAGCAGGCGTATGCGGCGATGAAGCGCAGCGCCGAACTCGCCCCGGAAATTTTTTCAGCACGCCTGCGCCTGGGCGAGATTCTGCAGGCGATGGGACGCCACACAGAAGCCGTACCGGTTTATTTCGGTGCAATGATGGCAGCGCAGGACGTTGGCCAATGGCTCAGCGATGCGACCACGGCGCCGGAGTTGCGGCCGCTCGTCAAGCACGCAATGCGTGTCGTCGCGGCCGGTCGTGGCGACTTGTTCCAGCGCCTGCTGCAGCCGCTGCGCGAACGGCACGGCGCGGCAGCGCTCACGCGCGTGGAGAAGAGTCTGGCGATCTACCTCGGCGATCTGCCGGCGGACTATCCCGATCCCCGTCAGCGCCCGAAATTCCTCTACTTTCCCGACCTGCCGACGCACGCTTTCTTCGATCGCGCGCTGTTTCCCTGGTACCCAGCGCTTGAGGCGCAGACAGCGGCAATCCGCGAGGAAATGCTCGGCGTGCTCGCCGAAGACAGTGCGTTCGTGCCCTTCCTCGGCCATTTCGACGACGACAAGGCGTTGCAGGACCATTTGCGCGGCGAGCGCGGCAAGCCGGCGTGGAATGCATTTTTCTTCTACCGCCACGGCGAACGCCATGAGGTGAACGCGCTGCGCTGTCCGCGCACGTCGGCCGCGCTGGAAGCGGCACCGCTATGTCGCGTCCGCGAACACGCGCCCGAGGTGTGCTACTCCGTGCTGACGCCGGGCTCGCATATCCTGCCGCACCATGGCGTGACGAATACACGCATCGTCACGCACCTGCCCCTGGTCGTGCCGACCGATTGCGCACTCGTCGTCGGCGGCGAAATGCGCAGCTGGGAAGAAGGCGTCTGCTTCAGCTTCGACGACACCTTCGAGCACGAGGCGTGGAATCGCAGCGCCGACACGCGCGTCGTCATGCTGCTGGACGGGTGGAATCCGTATCTGACCGACGTCGAGCGCAGTGCGATCACCGAACTGATCGGTGCGATCGGTGACTTCAATCGCGAGGCGGGCGTGTGAGAAATCCGACGGCAAGGGCTGCCTGGTGGCGCTGGTGCATGCTTGCGGCAGCAGCTCTTGCGACGACGACATCGGTGGTCCGCGCGATGTCGCTCGACGAGGTGTTCGCGCAGCCGGAGCAGGAGCAGAGAAGGGTCCTCGAGGATACGGTGGGTCGATGGTTTCTTGCCGAAGACTTTGCGCACATCGAGAATTTCGCGGAAACGGCGCGCGCGAAAGGACTGCGTACATCGAGCGGCCTCTGGGTTGGCGGCTTTGCGAGCGCAGGCATCGACAGCGTCGCGAATTTCCATGAGGTAAAGGACGACGCAGGCTGGGATCGACTCGAAGCCATCGCGCAGCGCTGGATCGCGGCCTATCCCTCGTCAGCAACTGCCAAGATTGCCTACGCCTTGATTCTGCAAAACCGTGCCTGGCTCTATCGAGGTGGCGGCTATGCCAACACGGTTTCGACGAAGCAATTCGCGGCGTTCTACAAGCAGATAGAAAAAGCCAAGCAGTATCAACTGGCGACGCGTGATCTGGCGGGCGTCGACCCCGACTGGTATCTGACTTTTCTGGCGACGCTGAGAGTCGAGAAGCACGGCCGGCGTGAAGAGTTCGAGCAAACGTTCGCGGACGCCATACGCGCGTTTCCCGATTACTACCCCATGTACTTCGAGGCCGTTACCTACTATTTGCCGAAATGGAATGGCGACGCATACGAAGTCGAGCACTTTGCGAGGCGCGTCATGAAAGGGCGTGATGAAAGAACGGGGCGGATGCTGTATGCGCGAATCTACTGGTTTGCCTCGCAGAACCAGTTCAAGAATGCGATCTTTTTAGCGTCCGTCGCGCGGTGGGATGACATGCGTGCGGGATTCGAGGCGATTGTGTCCGAGTACCCCGACCAGTGGAACATCAATCACTACGCCAAGTTCGCGTGCCTCGTCGGCGACAAGGACACGACCAAGGTCGCGTTCGGCATGATCAAGGGCGAACCCATCGCCGCTGCTTGGGCCTCGACTGAGCAGTACGAAAAATGCAGGTATTTCGCCGGACTGGTATCGACTTGAGCGACTGCCCATGCATGCCGAAAGGCGTGTTCATGTTGCGTGAGCCTGGTTGGTGTGCCGATGGCGCGTCGTCTCAAATGTCGGCTGGCAGCAGCACCAGCAGCGCGATGCCGAGCACGATGCGATAAATCGCAAACGGCGTGAAGCGATGCGTGCGGATATAGCCAAGCAGCCATTTCACTGCTACGAACGCCGTAACCAGGGACACGGCAAACGCGATCGCGAGCGCGCTCCAGTCTTCCTCCACGCCGCCACTCTTGTAGGCCTTCAGGAGTTCATATCCGCTGGCTGCAAACATCGTCGGGATGCCGACGAGGAACGCAAACTCGGTCGCAGCGGCGCGATTGCTGGTGCCCGCGAGCATGGCGATGAAAATCGTCGCTGCCGAGCGCGACGTCCCCGGAAATACGCCCGCGACGACCTGCGCCAGACCGACCAGGATCGCGACGCGCCAGGTGATCGACGTGCGATCCGGCTGTTTCGCTGACATCCACTCCGCGCCGAGCATCCAGATGCCGCCGATGATCAACGCCCAGGCGACCGGCGTGATCGATTCCGGCAACTTGAAACCGAGCTTTGTCGCGGCGAAGCCGAGCACCGCCGTGATCAGGAATGCGATTGCGAGCTTCAGCGCGTAATCGCGGTTCGCGGACTGGCCGAGGCCGGTCGCAAGCTCCCATAGCCGTTGCCGATAGATCAGCACGACGGCGAGGATCGCGCCGGCCTGGATCACGACGTTGAACACGTCCGAGCGATGACCGAGCCAGTGTTCGGCGATCAGCAGGTGGCCGGTGCTGGAGACGGGCAGGAATTCGGTGATGCCTTCGATCAGGCCGAGCAGGATCGGGTTGAGGATGTCAGTCATGAATCACTCGGGATCGTGGCGTGGTTGGTGGTTGCACCGGGTGTCCTTATGGGGATCGCGCACGGGGCTGAGACCGTCATTCTAAGATGCTTCGCGCCCGTCTCGAATGCACGATAGTAGTGATAAAGCCTGCAATTTATGCACGAACATAGTGCAACATGTTTTCTTGGTAACATTCAGGTGATTGATACTATTTAAGTTTAATTCCGCACGAGGCTGGCACGGCCGTTGCTATAAAAAGGGCACTATCGCTACGAGGTGCTCCGATGTCCGCACAAAATGTTTTCAAGATGATCAAGGACAACGAGGTCGAATTCGTCGACCTGCGTTTCGCCGACATGCTCGGCAAGCAGCACCATCTGACCTTCCCGGCGCACGCGGTCGACGACTCGCTGTTCGAGGACGGCAAGATGTTCGACGGCTCGTCGATCGCGGGCTGGAAGGGCATCAACGAATCGGACATGGTCCTGCTGCCGGACGCGGATACCGCGATCATCGATCCGTTCATGGCCGACAAGACCCTGCTCCTGCAGTGCGATGTGCTCGAGCCGAGCACGATGCAGGCGTATTCGCGCGATCCGCGTTCGGTCGCCAAGCGCGCCGAGGCGTACCTGAAATCCACCGGCATCGCCGACACAGCATTCTTCGGTCCAGAGCCCGAATTCTTCATTTTCGACTCGGTGCGCTATCGCAACGACATGGGTCATGTGTCCTACGAAATCGAATCCGAAGAAGCGGCGTGGTCGTCGGGCAAGTCGTTCGAGGGCGGCAACTCCGGTCACCGTGGCGGCGTCAAGGGCGGCTATTTTCCGGTCTCGCCGGTCGACACGTTCCAGGACATGCGCAGCGAGATGTGCAAGGTGCTCGAACAGGTCGGCCAGGTCGTCGAAGTGCATCACCACGAAGTCGCCAATGCCGGCCAGTGCGAAATCGGCACCCGCTTCAATACGCTGGTGAAGAAAGCCGACGAACTCATCACGATGAAGTACATCGTCAAGAACGTCGCGCACCAGAACGGGAAGACCGTGACTTTCATGCCCAAGCCCATCGTCGGCGACAACGGTTCGGGCATGCACGTGCACCAGTCGCTGGCGAAAAACGGCCAGAACCTCTTCGCGGGCGATCTCTACGGCGGCTTGTCGCAGATGGCGCTGTACTACATCGGCGGCATCTTCAAGCACGCGCGCGCGATCAATGCGTTCGCCAACTCGAGCACCAACAGCTACAAGCGCCTCGTGCCGGGCTTCGAAGCGCCGGTGATGCTCGCGTATTCGGCGCGCAACCGCTCGGCCAGTTGCCGCATTCCGTTCGTGCACAGCCCGAAGGGTCGCCGCATCGAAGTGCGTTTCCCGGATCCGGTCAACACCGGCTATCTCACCTTCACTGCGCTGATGATGGCGGGCCTCGACGGCATCCTCAACAAGATCGATCCGGGTGCGCCGGCCGACAAGGACTTGTACGACCTGCCGCCGGAAGAAGAAAAGAACATTCCGACCGTGTGTCATTCGCTCGACCAGGCGCTCGAAGCGCTCGACAAGGATCGCGGCTTCCTCAAGGCCGGCGGCGTTTTCAGCGACGACCTCATCGACAGCTACATTGCACTGAAGATGCAGGAAGTCACCCGCTTCCGCGCAGCGACGCATCCGCTCGAATACCAGATGTACTACGCGATCTGATTCAACGAGCCCTCCGTGGTTGCATGGAGGGCTCAGCACCGGCGACGGCGCGCTGACGATTCGTCGGCGCGCCGACGTCCGATGCAGTTGCCAGCAGATAGCGCGATCACGGACAGGTCATCCGATGCGACCCGATGCATCGCCTGCGAGAGGGAATCCACGCGAGGGAAATAGCATTGACGTCGCGCATGGAGTGCGACGGTTGGGAGGGTGCCGATGGTCGGCGTCGACCGCGCAAGGCGGCGATGGAGAGGCGACACAGCCTCGTAACGTCACGTGCAGCGACATTCGGTTCGCCAGGTCGTCGGCGACAACGACGGCGCACGACATCCCCATCCGACAGGAGATGCCGCATGAAAAGTCCTATCGTCCCGGTTACTTTGATCGCTGCGTTTCGGTGCCCCGACGCGTACGCAGGATGCCGTGTCCATCGGATCTTCGCCGAGTGGAAACCCCAGCGGCGTCGGCGATTTCCTCTTTCGCGGAATTTCCGGGGCCGGTCTTCAGGAAGGGATCGAATACGGCTGCGCGGAGGCGCGGTACATCGGTGCCCGCAGCAACATGAATTCGCTGGCGGGCATGTCGATCGCCGAAGCGGAGATCCCCAGCAGCCTCGACATCGATGGTTACCCCGGCAGGCGACGGCCGCTCGACGATCCGTGCAAGCTCGACTCGGGTTTGCATACCTGCTTTTACCCCGGCGACTGCGCAAGCGGCATCAGCTTCCATACACGACCGAAAACTTTGTCGTTTTCGACCGCGCGATTCTCTCGCTCAAATATTCGCACGCGTTGACCGACGCCTTCGGCCTTGCCGATTCGAGGCGCAGCGACGACATCGACGCATGCGCGAACCGGGAGTTCAGGCCGTCATGGATATTGAACGGCCATGTCGGCCGCCGGCGCATTCCGAACACGGATCGCGCGAGCTACTCCGACTGGAAGCTCGGCATCACCGGAAATCCGTCGATGGATTTGCGTCTGCGCTCGGCTACCACGGCACGAACGCCGACGCGTCGATCCATGCACGTCCCGGCGGTGAATTCCTCGCGCTCAGCACCGTCGTGCCGAAGCGCCACCAGCACACTACGAGTTTCGAACTGCAGGAGAAGCGCATGAAGCTGATTACCGCAGTCATCCGGCCGTTCAAGCTCGATGATGTTCGCGACGCGCTGTCGCAGGCTGGAATCACCGGCATCACGGTGACTGAAGTGAAGGGCTACGGGCGACAAAAAGGTCACACGGAGTTGTACCGCGGCGCGGAGTACGTCGTCGATTTCGTGCCGAAGATCAAGATAGAAACCGCCGTTTCCGACGCGATCGTCGAAACCGTCATCGAAGCGATCAGCGACGCCGCGCGTACCGACAAGGTCGGCGACGGAAAGATCTTCGTTACCGCCATCGACCACGCCGTGCGCATTCGCACGGGCGAGGTCGGCGACGACGCGCTCTGAAGGAGGGCCATCACCATGAAACGCAGAATCCTCATGTCCGCCACGCTCGCCACCTTCGCCGCCTCGTGCGCAGTGCCTTTGCTCGCATTCGCACAGGCTGTGCCCGCACCTGTCCCGGACAAGGGCGACACCGCGTGGATGCTGATGTCGACGGCGCTCGTGCTGCTGATGTCCGTGCCTGCACTCGCTTTGTTCTATGGTGGCCTCGTGCGCGGCAAGAACATGCTGTCGGTGCTGATGCAGGTGTTCGTGGTGTTCTCGCTCATCAGCATGCTGTGGTTCGCGTATGGCTACAGCATCGCCTTCACCGAGGGCAATGCGTTCTTCGGCGGCTTCGGTCGCGTCTTCCTTTCCGGAATCGCCGATCCCTACAAGGGCGAATGGTCGCTCGCGGCAACCTTCTCCAAAGGGACGCCGATGTACGAGTTGGTCTTCGCTGTGTTCCAGGCCACGTTCGCGGCGATTACGTGTTGCCTGATCCTCGGCTCGATCGTCGAACGCATCAAGTTCTCCGCCGTGCTGATATTCATGGTGATCTGGTTCACCTTCAGCTATCTGCCGGTCGCACACATGGTCTGGTTCTGGGCGGGCCCCGATGCATATTCCGACGCATCGAAAACTTCGGCGCTGAATGCGACCGCCGGATACATCTGGCGCACCGGCGCGCTAGATTTCGCGGGCGGAACGGTCGTCCACATCAATGCAGGCGTGGCGGGTCTCATCGGCGCGTGGCTGGTCGGCAAGCGCATCGGTTACGGCAAAGAAGCGATGTCGCCGCACAACCTGACGATGACGATGATCGGCGCAGCGATGCTGTGGTTCGGCTGGTTCGGCTTCAATGCGGGCTCAGCGCTCGAAGCGAATGGCTCGGCCGCGCTTGCGTTTATGAACACCTTCCTCGCGACCGCCTGTGCAGTGCTCTCATGGATGTTTGCCGAATGGCTGTTTAAAGGTAAACCTTCGATGCTGGGTGCGGCTTCGGGCGCAGTCGCCGGATTGGTCGCGATTACGCCCGCCGCCGGCAATGTCGGCATACCGGGCGCTT
>JBDSBK010000362.1:0-5556 GCA_039921645.1 Dokdonella sp. | reverse complement strand
GAACGCGCCATCGCGACGATGCGCGCGCTGAAGGCGCTTGGTGTGCAACTCGCACTGGATGATTTCGGAACGGGCTATTCCAGCCTCAACTACCTGCGGCGCTTTCCGATCGACAAGCTCAAGATCGACCAGTGTTTCGTGCGCGAGATCGGTGTGGACGCAGGGTCGGCGGGAATCTGCCGTGCCATCATCACTCTCGGCCATCAACTGGGCATGAGCGTACTCGCCGAGGGTGTGGAAACGGAGGAGCAGGTGGCCTATCTGCTTCGCAACGAATGCGATCAGTTCCAGGGATTTTATTTCTGCCGACCGACCATGGCGTCGCACGCATTCAAGTTGTTGCGACATTGCTATGCATTGGGTGAGACGCCGCAACATCAGGCACTGCGAGCATCGTCCATGCCCGGGTTCGCTTAGTAGACGTGCGACGAACTTCGACCCTGTCGCATGCTGCGTTGGCAGGCGCAGGCGCAGGCGCAGGCGCAGGCGCGGGACGCCCGCACGGCGTCAGTCGACAAAGGTGGTGCCGTACAGGTCGAGAGCCTGCTCGCGCACCTACCAGTGGTCGCCTGTCTGGGTCAGTCCGATGCCGATGTGGAATTTCCGACTCCAGTTCTTTGGCGTTCCTTCGACGATGAGCAAGGCGCTGTCGCCGTGCTGCCAGCCTTTGAGGATCGTGGGATCCCTCGGCGCGCCTCGCGCGAAGATCTGGATGTCGTGGCTGCGCTTCGCCGCATCTTCCGCGTCACCCCATAATTTCTCGGCTTCCGCATTCACGGCGTTGAGCGCTTCATAGTCGCCGCTGTCGAACGCCTTCGCGTACGCGAGAAAAGCCTTGCCCGGATCGCCGCCGCCAGCGGGCGGGGCTGCGCCAAAATCCTGCGCCTGCGCCTGCACGTGCGCGATGTCGAAGTGAACATCGAAGCCGGCGTCGCGTGGGCCGTCCTCGTGCGAACCGATGCGCAGCTGGCCAGAGAAGCTCCCCTTGAAACCCTCGCCGACGCGCTGACCCGTGCTCTTGCACTCGCTGCTGCAGCCTTGGTCGTCATAGCCACGCCCGGGGGCCTTCAGGCCGATGCGCTTTACCTCGGCGCCTGAATACTTCAATGCAACCACGGTTTCGTCGCCACGCAGGAGCGGTCCCCCGAAGGCGCCGCGTACGGGGTCGATCCAGCCGAGCACGGAAGCACCGATCGGTTCGGGTGCCAGCAATACGACGACATCGGTCTTGCCGATGTGATCGTAGCGCTGCACGAAAGGCAGCGCCGACGTCAGCGCCACCTTCTTGCCTTTGATCGTCACGCTCCCATAGTCGGCTGCGTGTGCGATCGACAATGAGCCGGCCAACAGGAGGAAAAGTGCGCGGCGAATGGACATGGCGGCTCCCGAAAAAGACGCGTTCTCATCACGCTTCGTCGATTGCCGGCAAAAGCGGGTGCTTGGAGTGCTTGCAGGCCCAGAATCGGCGGCGGAGTTGGGTGGTCAGCATCTTCGGTTATAATGGGCGGTTATTTGTGACCGACTCGCCGGCACATGCCGGTGCCAGATCCATCCTGTTGCGAAATCAATGAAAACACCGCAAGGCCTGCTGGCGCTGATCGACGATGGCGTCATCGATGAAGTGATCCGCCCACTCAAGAGTGGCAAGGAAGCGTCCGTCTACGTCGTGCGCTCGGGCCAGGACGTGCGCTGCGCGAAAGTCTACAAGGACATGCGTCAGCGCAGTTTCCAGGCGCGCGCGCAGTATCAGGAAGGGCGCAAGGTGCGCGGCAGCCGCGAGTCGCGCGCGATCGCGAAAAGCACGCGCTACGGGCGCAAGGAACAGGAAACCGCCTGGAAGAATACCGAGGTCGATGCCCTGTACCGGCTCGACGCGGCGGGCGTGCGCGTGCCCAAGCCGTACGGATTCTTCAATGGCGTGCTGGTGATGGAACTGGTCACCGACACCGATGGATCTTCAGCGCCGCGCCTGGGTGAGGTCGAGTTGTCACCCGACGTCGCACGCACGTATCACGCATTCATGATCGGCCAGATCGTGCGCATGTTGTGCGCGGGGCTGATCCATGGCGATCTCTCCGAGTACAACGTGCTCGTCGGCCCCGACGGTCCGGTCATCATCGATTTGCCGCAGGCGGTGGATGCAGCCGGCAACAACGGCGCGCTTGCAATGCTCGAGCGCGATGTCGGCAATATCTCGGCAAGCCTCGGTCGTTTCGCGCCGGAACTCATCGAGACCGACTACGCGCGCGAAATGTGGGCCTTGTTCGAGGAGGGTGAATTGCGACCGGACAGTGTGCTCACCGGCGTGTTCGTGCGCGACGAGACGCCTGCGGATGTGGACGCGGTGATCGAGGCGATCGACGAGGCGCGCGAGGAAGCGCTGCGCCGTCAACGTGGGCGCGATGAAGCGAACGCGGTTGAGATCGGGTAAGGCCTGCGGATTTTTTGCGATGATTGTGGGAGCAGCTTCAGCCGCGATGCTTTGCCCAGGTCGCACAATCATCTAGAGCATCGCGGCTGAAGCCGCTCCCACAGAACAGCTCCCACAGGGCATTGCTCTCTCATGGCATTGCTATCACAGAACACGGCTCGCCCTGAAAAGCCGCTTCCAAAAAGAGTGGCCGGAAAAGGCGTCCATAGTGCGTTTCCGCATGCGTGCCGGAGACCAAGCCCCGCTGGAAGTTGTAGCCGCCAAGCCAGCCGGTTTGTTGATTTGTAGGAGCGGCTTCAGCCGCGATGCTTTGCTCAGGTCACACAATCATCAAGAGCATCTCGGCTGAAGCCGCTCCCACAGAACAGCTCCCACAGTACAGCTCCCACAGTACAGCCCCCACAGGGCACTGCTTTCTCATGGCATTGCTTTGACAGAACGCGGCTCGCCCTGAAAAACCCGCTTCCAGGCAGAGTGGCCGGCAAAGGGGTTCATAGCGCGTTTCCGCATGCGTGCCCTGACGCCCACGCCCACTGGAAGTTGTAGCCGCCGAGCCAGCCCGTCACGTCGACCACTTCGCCGACGAAGTACAGGCCCGGCACGCGCTTGGATTGCAGCGTCGATGACGACAGTTCGTCGGTGTCGACGCCACCCAATGTGACTTCGGCGGTGCGATAGCCTTCGCTGCCGCTTGCCACAAGAGGCCAGTCCGACAACGACAGTGAGATCTCGCGCAGGTCCGCTGCGCGATACTGGCGCATCGGCTTGCTCGGCAACCACACCTCGCACAGACGCTGCGCGAATCGCTTCGGAATGCGTTCGGACAGCACCGTGCGCAATTCACTGGCTGGCCGATCGGCCTGTTGCGCGCGCAACCAAGCGAACGCATCGCCATCCGGCAGCAGGTCCAGGCGAAGATCGTCGCCGGGTTTCCAGTACGAGGAAATCTGCAGGATCGCCGGGCCGCTGATGCCACGGTGCGTGATCAGCATGAAATTGCGAAAGGTCGCGTTGTTGCAGCGCGCTTCGATCGGCAGTGCGACGCCGGCGAGATCCGCGAACCGTTCCTGGTGCTTGCCGCTCAGTGTCAGCGGAACGAGGCCTGCACGCGTCGGCAGGACGCGATGGCCGAACTGGCGCGCAAGTTCGTAGCCGAAGCCGCTTGCCCCCATGCTCGGAATCGACAAGCCGCCGCTCGCGACGACGAGCGCCGGTGCATTGAATTGCCCATGTGCGGTGTCGAGATGAAAGCCCGCGTCGCCATGGCGCACGCGCTCGATCGTGCAGCTCGTCTCGATGCGTACGTGCGCGCTCGCGCATTCGTCGAGCAGCATGCGCACGATCTGTTTGGACGAGTCGTCGCAGAACAGCTGGCCCAGTTCCTTCTCGTGATACGCGATCCCGTGGCGCTCGACCATCGCGATGAAATCAGTGGGCCGGAAGCGCGCCAGTGCGGACTTGCAGAAATGCGGATTGGTGCAGAGGAAGTTCTGCGGGCTCGTGCCGGTATTGGTGAAATTGCAGCGCCCACCGCCGGACATGAGGATTTTCTTGCCGACGCGGTTCGCATGTTCGACCACGAGCGTGCGCTTGCCGCGCCGCCCTGCTGCAATCGCGCACATCAAGCCGGCAGCGCCCCCGCCGATGATCAGCGCGTCGAACGCCTCCGCCATCGATCAACGCGCCTGCGCGGTCGGTGCCATGCGCAGGGTCGGTTCGATCAGCACCGTGCGATCGCCGCTGAGCAATTGCGCGTGGCCATCCTCGATCAGGCATTGCAGGCGCATCGTGCGCTCGGCCATTGCCCCGAGGGCTTCGGTGGTTGGCCCGGGAATATCGATCACGGTGAGATTCTTCGAGCGCTGCAGCGACACGGCGTTTTTTTCCCACCAGATGCCGGCGCTGCGCCCGCTGTAGGTCACGATGACGACCTGTCGCGCGCGACCGCAGGCCCTGCGGATGCGCTGTTCGTCGGGTTGGCCCAGATCGATCCATTGCGCGATCTCGCCGTTGCGGTCGGTGCGCCACAAGTCCGGCTCGTCGTCGCTGCTAAGGCCCCTGCCGAATTCGAGGCGCTCGTCCGCGTGCAGCGCGAATGCGATGAGACGCACCATCAGGCGCTCCTCGGTCTCGGACGGATGCTGCGCCATCGTCAGCATGTGGGCCGCGTAATAGTGGCGGTCCATGTCGCTGATTTGCAGTTCGACCTTGTAGACGGTGGAATTGGGCGCCATGCGCTGGCCTTCGGCAGGGAAGGCGGCATTGTAGGGTTTCGCCCGCGCATTCGTCGGCGCTTGGCCGACGAATGGCCAATCAGCCGCTGCTGTTGACGACGGTGATCGGAATGCCGCCACCGGGCTTGCCGAACCAGGTGTCGCGCTCGTCGCGGCAGTACGGTCCACCCATCGCGAACTTGCGACAGACCCCGGGACGTTGCGCGTAGATCGTGCAGCGCATGCTGTTGCGATCAAGCGCGACACACCAGCCGTCATCGCCCTTCGCCATCTGTTCCATGCCGTGTTCGTCGTGGACGCTGAGCCACACCGGCACCGCATCGCCTGGCATCAGGTAGACGGTCAGGCGACAACAGACGGCCTCGCAGGTGTCGCAATGCACCGAAGGATCGACGCTCTCGGCGTACGGATCGATGGCGGGAATCGAGTCGATAGTCATGCTGCAGTATCTCGCAGTTCACGTAACCCGACGTTATCGTTCACCATGGCCGTCGTTTTCGTTCAGGTTTCGTATGGCGATCCGACCTCTACCGAGCAATGGCGTGGCCGCGAGCCGCCTGCAATTACCGCCGGGCGCGTGGCCGACGATTTTCGACTGCCTGTGCGCGCATTTTCCGAGCATCGATCGAGAAACCTGGCGCCAGCGCATCGAGCGTGGACGCGTGCTCGACGAGCACGGCGCCGCGATCACGCTGACGACGCCCCATCGCGTCGGACAGTGCATCCACTACTATCGCGAGGTCGTCGACGAACCGCGCATACCCTTTGCAGAATCCATCCTGCATGCCGATGAGCACCTGATCGTCGTCGACAAGCCGCACTTCCTGCCGGTCGTGCCGGCCGGACGGCATGTCGAGGAGACCGTGCTGGCGCGGTTGCGGCGGCGCTACG
>JBDSBK010000361.1:0-3361 GCA_039921645.1 Dokdonella sp. | reverse complement strand
TAGCCGAAATGCAGCAGCCCCATGTAGTAACCGGCGACGCCGAGCAGGGCGAGGCCGACAACGAGCATGCCGGTGATCGCGCCGCCGCGGAATGCGACTGCGAGCGCGGGCGCAATGCCGCCGCGTGCAGCTTCGGCGGTACGCACGTTGGCGCGCACCGAAATATTCATGCCGATGTAGCCGGTGAGACCGGAGAGGATGGCGCCGAGCGCAAAGCCGACGGCCGTGGTCCAGCCCAGTGCCGGCACGAGCCCGATCACCACGAACAGGATGACGCCGACGATGCCGATCGTGCGGTATTGCCTGTTCAGATAGGCACGCGCGCCTTCCTGGATCGCTGCGGCGATCTCCTGCATGCGCGGATTGCCGGCCGGTTTCGCCAGGATCCAGCGAATGGACCAGGCGCCATACGCAATCGCCAGCCCCGCGCAAATCAACGCAATCAATAAACCGTGGTCATGAAACAACATCGAACCCTCCCTTGACTTACCAGGACTTGAAGAAGAACCCCGAGGAACAGCGAGCAACCGACCCTGAGTATAGCCACGCCCTCGCGCGGCGCGCATTGGCGCAATGCAACAGAACGCGGTTCACGCACGCCGACCGCATCCATCCGCCGCTACCGCAGCGGCCTGCGGCGCCCGAAAGCGCTGGAACGGCGCTGTATCGCCTCCTGCTGTAAGGTGCGCCGTTCCCCGACCCGAGCGTCCGCGCAACCCCGTGAAGCACGATCCACACGTCGACGTTGCGCGCGACTATTTCCCCGGATTGACCGGCCTGCGCGGCATCGCCGCCTGCTGGGTCATGCTGTTCCACTTGTGGATGCAGGCGGCGCAGCCAAGCGTGATTCTGCTCGGGCTCGACCTGACGCCGGTATTTTCCTGCGGCTATCTGGGCGTCGACCTGTTCTTCGTACTGTCCGGTTTCCTGCTCGGATTGCCCTTCCTGGCCTGGGCCAACCGCACGCGATCGTTTCCAAACCTGGTGCAGTTCTGGAAGCGCCGCTGCCTGCGCGTGCTGCCGGCGTACTACATCCAGCTTGCGATCCTGATCGTTGCGGGCTTCACGGTCAGCGGCGTGTGGCCGATCGACCTTCGCCAGCTCCTCGCCTACTTGAGCATGGAGTTCGTGTTCGTCGACGGCATCTCGCCGATGCTCAATGGCGTCTGGTGGACGCTGCCGATCGAATGGAATTTCTATCTCGTGTTGCCCTTGCTCGGCCTCGCGTTCGCGCGCATGCGCGGCTGGCTGGTCGCACTCGCGGCGCTCGTCCTGGCGCTTGCATTCCGCGTGCTCTGCTACGAACTCCTGCTGGCTGATCGTGCGTTCGGGCCGCTCTCGTATCCGGCGATCATCCAGTTGCCCGGCCGCCTCGACGAGTTCGTTTTCGGCATGCTCGCAGCATGGCTCCATCTGCGCCGCTCGGCGCCAAGGCCGCGCCGCGATCTTGGCCTGTTGTTGCTCGGCATCGCCGGCGTGATCGGCCTGTTGTACGGCCTCGACGGTCGCGGCGACATCTTCGGGACCGCCGATACGCGCTGGATCTTCACCTATGCGAGCTGCGCCGGCGCCAGCCTCGCGCTCGTCGTGCATGCAGCCGCGGCACGCGTGCGACTCGCCGACCGGCTTTTCGCCGGTCGCACCCTCGCCTTCCTCGGCACGATCAGCTACAGCCTGTATCTGTGGCACGGCATCGTGATCCAGGTTGCCGCACGCAGCGGCTTCACGCAGTGGCTGCCGATCGCGAACCTGGGTGGCCTGGCACTGACACTGATACCGGCCGTGCTCGCGATCGCGTGGATTTCCTATCGCCTCACCGAACACCCGTTCCTGATCACCGCGCCGGCTGCGCGCCGCGATCAGGAACCGGCCGGCTCATCGCCGAACCTCGCGCACTAGCGATCCGCTATCGAATACGCAGGCAATTTCTTGCGCACCAGCGTCTTGTCCACGCGCACATAGTCCGGAATGCCATCGCGCCCGTACTTCGGCGGATCTTCTCCGCGGATCAGCGGCTCGAGGTAGCGCCGTGCCGCTGCGGTGATGCCGTAGCCGTCGCGTGCGATGAACGACTTCGGCAACTTCTTCTCGTGGTTGGCTACCTTGCTCAACGACGCCGGTTCGATTTTCCAGCGATACGGCACGTCCGAGGTACGCACGATTACCGGCATCACCGCATTGCGGCCGGCGAGCGCGTACTCGACCGCCGCCTTGCCCACCGCATACGCCTGCTCCGCGTCAGTCTTCGAGGCGAGGTGACGTGCCGAGCGTTGCAGATAGTCCGGCAATGCCCAGTGGTATTTGTATCCAAGTTTGCTTTTCACCAATTGGGCCAGATACGGCGCGACACCGCCCAACTGGCTGTGGCCGAACGCATCCGTGGTGCCTGCTTCGGCGAGGAACTGGCCAGCCTGATTCTTCAGGCCTTCGGAGGCGACAACGGTGCAGTAACCGACCTTCTTCACGCAGGACTGCACGCGCTCGAGGAATCGGGCCTCGTCGAACGCAATCTCCGGAAACAGGATCAGATGCGGCGGATCGCCGGCGTTGCGCGCCGCGAGACCGCCCGCTGCAGCGATCCAGCCTGCATGACGCCCCATCACTTCGACGATGAACACCTTGGTCGAAGATTCGCACATCGATTCCACATCGAGGCTGGCCTCGGCCACCGAGACGGCGGTGTATTTGGCGACCGAGCCGAACCCGGGGCAGGTGTCGGTGACGGCAAGGTCGTTGTCGACGGTCTTCGGCACGCCAATCACGTTGATCGGGTAGCCGAGCTCCTTGCCGATCTGCGAAATCTTCAGCGCGGTATCGGCGGAGTCATTGCCGCCGTTGTAGAGGAACCAGCGGATATCGTGCGCGCGAAACACCGCGATCAGGCGTTCGTATTGTTCGCGGTTCTGCTCGATCGACTTGAGCTTGTAGCGGCAGGAGCCGAACGCGCCGCCCGGAGTGTGGCGTAACGCCGCAATCGTGGCGCGGCTTTCCTTGCTCGTGTCGATCAATTCCTCGCGCAACGCGCCGATGATGCCGTTGCGCGCGGCAAGCACCGGCACCTTGGCTGCGCGGGCCGTCTCGATGACGGCGCACGCTGTCGCGTTGATGACGGCGGTGACGCCACCCGATTGCGCGTAAAGCAACTTGCCCTGGCTCATGCGACCTCCTTTTTTGCGCGGTTTGACACGGTTTGGGTCAGCCGCTAGCGTTACCCCCCATTGTAGGGGCGCCCCGTGCCGGCGCGATTCACCCTATCCACATTGCGAATGCAGCGCCTTCGTGCGCCATCGGAGCAACATGCGACTCGTTCTACTCGGCGCACCCGGTTCGGGCAAGGGTACCCAGGCCGAGATCCTGAAAG
>JBDSBK010000360.1:0-11858 GCA_039921645.1 Dokdonella sp. | reverse complement strand
CGTCCCATTGACGGTCGGTGACCTCGAACACGGCGCCGAGGAGATTCGACAGCGTCTCGTCGGGACCGAACAGGCGGAAATTGCGCTGGTCCTGATTGGCGCGCATGACCTCACGCAGAAACTTGCCCAGCACCATTGTGTCTTGCGCGTCGACAGCTCCGGGAGACACGACGTTCACCGCGTGGACGCGGAAATCCGGCATGTGCAGATCGCGCAGCAGCAGGCCGCCGTTGGCGTGCGCATTGGCGCCCATCCGCCGATCGCCCTTGGGTGCAAGCTCGGCCAGTTCCGGCAGGAGGCGGCCATGTTCGTCGAACAGTTCCTCGGGCCGATAGCTTTTCATCCAGCTTTCGAGCAATGCCACATGCTCCGGATGCGCCGCATCAACGAGCAAGGGAACCTGATGGGATCGAAACGTCCCTTCGATTTGCAAACCGTCGACGACTTTCGGTCCCGTCCAGCCTTTCGGTGACCGCAGCACGATCATCGGCCAACGCAATCGAGCCCCATTGTCCGATGTCCGCGCAGCGCGCTGGATTCCGTGAATTTCCTCGATAGCCTTGTCCAGCGCGCTGGCCAGGAGTTCGTGCATCTTTTCCGGCTCGTCGCCTTCGACGAAGTAAGGCGTCCAGCCGCAGCCTCGAAAGAATTGTTCGAGTTCGTCGTGTTCGATGCGCGCCAATAGCGTCGGGTTGCTGATCTTGTAGCCATTCAAATGCAGGATCGGCAGCACCGCGCCGTCGGTGACCGGGTCGAGCAATTTGTTGGATTGCCATGCCGTCGCCAGCGGACCCGTTTCCGCTTCGCCATCGCCGACGACGCAGGCGACGATCAGACCCGGATTGTCGAACGCGGCACCGAAGGCGTGGCTGAGCGAATAGCCCAGTTCTCCACCTTCGTGAATCGAACCGGGCGTCGTCGGTGCGACGTGACTGGATATGCCGCCCGGAAACGAGAATTGCTTGAACAGCTTTTTCAAACCGGCTTCGTCCGGAGTGACGTCGGGGTAAACCTCGCTCCAGGTGCCTTCGAGATAGACATTGCCGACGATCGCCGGGCCGCCATGGCCGGGACCGGCGACATAGATCATGTCCAGATCATGTTTCTTGATCACGCGATTCAAGTGCACGTAGATGAAGTTCTGCCCGGGTGTCGTACCCCAATGGCTGACCACGAGCGGCTTGACGTGCGACAGCTTCAATGGCTCCCTCAACAGAGGATTGTCGTAGAGATACATCTGGCCGACCGACAGATAGTTGGCGGCGCGCCAGTAGGCGTCGATCTTGTGGAGCAGGTCTGGAGTCAGCGTGTGAGTTTTCATAGCGAACGATTTCCGTGTGGGGCGATCCCGAGAATGCGAATGACGGACTTCGCGACCATGAGTTCTTCGTCTGTGCGAATGACGCGGACTGCAACCGTGCGGGCCGACGTCGAAATGACGCCTTCATTTGTAGCGTTTTGCTTTTGGTCGAGCTCAATGCCGAGAAACTCCAGACCAGCGCAAACGCGTTCCCTGACGACCGGAGAGTTCTCACCGATGCCGCCCGCGAATACGAGCGTGTCGACTCCGCCCAAAGCCGCCGCGAACGCGCCAATCCATTTTTTCACCTGATAGCAAAACAGCGCCACTGCCTCGGCCGCCCGCACGTCGTGCGTCTCATGCTTGAGCAGGTCGCGCATGTCGGGGCTGGTTTCGGAAATGCCGAGCAATCCCGACTGCGTGGTGACCATTTTGTTGAAGTGCTGCGCGCTCATTTTTTCGGTGCGCGCCAGATATCCGATCAATCCTGGATCAAGATCGCCGCAACGCGTGCTCATCAGTATTCCGGACGTCGGCGTGAAGCTCATGCTGGTATCGATGGATTTGCCATCGCGCACCGCCGCGAGGCTCGCGCCGCTGCCGAGGTGGACGAGGATCACCCGACCCGCAGTGGCCGCTGCATCGCCGAGGCGCGCAAGTTCTTCCATCAGAAACGCATAGGACAAACCGTGAAATCCGTATCGGCGCACGCCCATGGCCTCGTAGCGGCGAGGGATAGGCAGCAGTCTGGCAACGCGCGGCAGGTCGCGATGAAACTCGGTGTCGAAGCACGCAATCTGCGGCAACTCCCGAAAGCGATGGTGAAACGCCTTGATCAGCAGGATCTCCTCGGGCAAATGCTCGGGATCGAACGCCGTCAGTCGCTGCAGTTCGGCAAGCATTTCCGTTGTGATGAGTTGCGGTTTGCAATATTTAGGGCCGCCATGCACGACGCGATGACCGACAGCTGTCAGCGCGCCGCAGGGCGCGTCTTTCTCGATCCAGTCCATCAGCATGCCGACCGCCACTGCGTGATTCGGCGCTGTTACGTCGTCGGAAAAAGTGTCCTCTGGCTTTTCGTGCTTTACTCGAAAAGTGGCATCGTTTAGTCCGATCCGTTCGATCGCCCCCGCGAGGAGCCGTCGCGGCGATTTGTCCGCTTCGAACAGCGCGAACTTGATGCTCGACGAACCGCCGTTGATCGTCAGGATGCGCGAGATAAGGCGTGTCATGGGCGCTTAAGTACACTTCGCACTTTATGCCTTGGCAATCTCGGATTTCATCTGGTTGTACTCGTCCCTGCCGGGTCGATCGCGCTCGACGGCGCGTCCTTGCCGAGCGGAATTCGCCGAGCGCCGTTCGCACTTGACGCATCGCCAGCGTTCTCCATCAGCTCGAGAAACGGCTTGATGATGTCGATGGGCATCGGAAAGACGACCGTGGAATTCTGCTCCGCACCGATTTCTGCCAGCGTCTGCAGATAGCGTAACTGCATGGCGGCAGGAACGCTGCCGAGAATCTTTGCTGCGTTGACAAGCGTCTGCGACGCCTGGAACTCGGCTTCTGCGTGGATAATCTTTGCGCGCCGGTCGCGCTCGGCCTCGGCCTGTTTGGCAATGGCGCGCACCATGTTCTCCGTGAGCTCGACGGTTCGAATCTCGACATTGGTCACCTTGATGCCCCAAGTTTCCGTTTGGGCATCGAGGATGCTCTGTACATCGACACTCAGCTTCTTCCGCTCGGAAAGCATCTCGTCGAGATCATGCTGCCCGAGCACTGCGCGCAGCGTCGTCTGCGCGAGCATGTTGGTGGCCGGAAGGTAGGCCTCTACTTGAATGATGGCGCGCTCGGGGTTCACGACGTTGAAGTAAAGCACGGCGTCCACCTTCATCGAGACATTGTCGCGGGAGATGACATCCTGCGTCGGTATCTCGATAACTTTGATGCGCAAATCCACGCGCACCATTTCTTGGAAAAAGGGGATCAGCAAGACGAGACCTGGTCCTTTGACACTTTGAAATCGCCCCAGTGTAAAAACGACAGCGCGCTCGTATTCGCGCAGAATCTTTACCGAGGCGGTGATCAAGACAAATGCAGCGACAATAACAATCGGAATCACGTAGAAGGACTGGAAAAACATGGCGCTGCTCCTTTTAGGTCACAGCTTTCCTGCGACGGACGGTGTGCGGTCTGGAAACACGCGGGAAGTCCGCTCAGCGCACGACCTGCTCGCGCCAAGCATTGCTGGCGGCGGGAACCGACGCCGCGCACTGTGAGTCACACTATCGACAGCGCGAGCGGCGCACCGTTCGGTAGCGCACATTCGTGGTCAGCGCGTAGCGATACGTATCGCCCGGTCATGTGGCAACGAACATGGATGGGTGCGGAAGCATTCGCATGGAGCTACGTCGGCGCTGACCCCAGCAAAGTTGCGACCCGAAAGGCGCTGAGAATCGGCATGCATGAGCCGCCGGCTATCTACTCTCATCAGAACCCGCCGACACGCTTGTGCCGGGGGTCGGACTATTGACCTGGGATCAATGGTTCATCGAACCCATCTGGTCCTTGCACTTGTCATGCATCATCTGCATGTGTTTTTTCATGTCGTCCATCGACGCCATGCCATCTTTGCTTTTCGGCATGTCTTCCCAATTTTTGGCCATCGCGTCCATGTACTCGGACTTTGAGACCATGCCGTCGTTATTTTTGTCCGTCGTCTTGAAATGCATGGCCATACAGTTATCGTGCATCATCGAGTCGGATTTCATGGCGTCATCCGCGAAGGCGGCAACTGACCACATCGAAAGCGCGACAGCGCCTAAAGCGAAAAGTACCTTTTTCATCGACATTCCTTGATAGGTGTGTGGGTCGCAGCCACGCGAGGCTCTTCATCAACCGATCACAACGATGTCGGTTGACCCCGAGCAAACAGGGAGCCTGGGCAGAACTTTATTCCATGCCTTAAAGGTACGAAGGCGAGTGCCGACCTTAAGCATTTGCCATTGCCGGCTCTGTTCGCTATCGCACTTACGCCGGCAGCTCTCGTGTGCGCAGTACGCTCTCAGAATGAGTCGAGGGGCATAGCGGCCACGCAGTGTTAATTGTACGTTAGTATAATTGGCAAAAACGGCGTTTCGGAGCCCACTATGAGGCACAGCGGATGAAAAAAGGCCAGTCGTAACTGGCCCTTCCTCTCATGCCATTTGGAGGTGGTATTGACGAGACATCACCAACCGAAATTCCCTCAATTGTAGCCGCCGATCGGGCATTGAACCGGCGTGCCGAAATTCGAGTGAACCGCCGCACGCGGAATCGGACTGGAGAATTGTGCCGCCTTCAGTCGGTGGATGCGGTTCACTGCAATATCGGCGGCAACCGCCATGACCATGGGCTTTGGCGTGAGGCCGCCATGCTCTACTTGCAGCGTAGAAACTCCGCTGCTGTGGCTAAGTCGCGTGGCGCACGGGAATCCGCATGGCTGCGGGGGTTCTCGAAAACTGTGAACATGCCAAGGAAGTGATGGCGCGCAAAAAAGCCGCTGCGCCACAAGGCTTCCAGCAGTGCGCGTGCCTCACCCTTTTATCTTGCCCCGCCGTTTTTGCTTCGCTTTTGACGGCGATACCAGTCCGTCGAACTACCAGAAAGATGGCTCCATACAACCGATGCCAGATAAAAGGGTGTGTTCCGCGTGGTGCTGCGATGAAGGCGCCGCAAGGCTTTCCGCGGAACCGCGCAAGTGAGGGCGGTTCCGCACTTGGCGCCGAACGGCGGAGGTATGCGATTCCTCGCGGAACCGCTGTCGCAAGCTATTGATCGCACTTGGTTCGCTCGTGAGTATCCAGCAGCAGCGCGAGAGTCGTCTTTGGTAGCCAGCTCGATCGTTTCTCGCAGAGATTGAAAGCGATTGTCAGACGTCGGTGAGAGAGGCGTTCACCGGCGCGTGAGACGCCATCTCGCTGTACTGCATCAGTGGTGTTGAGGACGCCGCGAGCGCAGCTCTCGTGGGACGACGAGAAGCTATCTCAAAACGCCGTGTGATCCGTTTCGGGAAGTGATCGCTCGTCGCGGAGAAGCAGCATCCTGGGTCCGTCAGCGCGATCCACCACGGATGGCGCACGCCTGCGAGCTAACGGCGAGCACGCTTTGAAAGTGCCGGCGAAGGCGTATGTGAATTCCCTTGCTCGGCATCCTCAGGAGCTGGCCTCGGGGTTAGCTTCACAATGTTGTTCTGCCGCTTCCTCAGTGTGTCCAGATAGTCGGCCCAAGCCTGCATCATCTTGCGCCGCTCAGGCATGTGCTGGGCATGATTGTAGGCAGCGCGGACTTTGTCGCGTTCGCCGTGGGCCAGCTGCCGCTCGATTGCGTCGCGAGGCCAGCCCTGTTCGTTGAGAAGGGTAGAGGCCATGCCTCGGAATCCATGCCCCGTGATTTCCTTGCCGCTATAGCCAAGGCTTCGAAGTGCCTTATTTACCGTGTTGTCGGACATCGGCTTCTTCCGACTGACGCCCGGAAACAAGATGCCGCTGGCGCCAGTGTACGGTTCAAGCTCGCGCAGGATCGCCAGTGATTGCTTGCTGAGCGGGACGATATGCATGCCGCCCGCTTTCATGCGCTCGGCAGGGATGCGCCATTCGCTCTTGCTCAGATCGAACTCGGACCATACGGCTTTCCGCAACTCGCTGGGACGGGTGAACGTGAGCGGCGCCAGGCGCAGCGCGCACTTCACGGCAAAGCCGCCGCGATAGCCATCTATCGCACGCAGGAGTTTGCCGATGCGGTCGGGGTCGGTGATGGTGGGGTAGTGCGTATGCTTGGCAGGAGGAATCGCGCCGCGCAAATCAACGGAGGGATCACGCTTGGCTCTGCCCGTCGCGATGGCGTAGCGGAATATCTGTCCTGCATTTTGGTGTGCGCGGTGCGCGGTATCGACCGCGCCGCGATTCTCGATGCGACGCAGGCAGGCGAGAAGTTCGGGCGGTTCGATTTCCCCGATCGGCCTTTTTCCCAACCACGGGAATAGATCGTTTTCGAGTCTCGCGAGTATCTTGTCCGAGTGGCTCTTCGCCCAGCCAGCGGAGAATTTTGTGAACCACTCGCGGCCCACCGCCTCAAATGTGTCGGCCGTTGCGATCTTCTCGACCTGTCGCTTCGCGCTGGGGTCAACGCCGTTCGCGATGAGCTTGCGCGCATCGTCGCAACGTTCGCGTGCGGATCGCAGTGATACGTCCGGATAGACGCCGAGCGAAATTGTTTTGCGCACGCTGGCGATGCGATAGTCGAGTCGCCACCACCGGGAGCCATCCGGATTGATCAGCAAATACATATTGCGACCATCCGACAATCGCAGCGGTTTGTCGGTGGGTTTTGCGCGCTTGATCGCGGCGTCAGTCAACGGCATGATTTTCGGTCAAAAGTGACAGTAACTCAATTGACGCGGATGCTACTACTGTCAAAGTTACTGTCAACACGCTGGCGCTCGGCCTGGACAGGGGTGGACGGCTATGGACAAGAAAGGCATTAAAAAACCCGCACTTAGGCGGGTTTTTGGTAATTTTCTGGACTGCTTTGGATGCCGCTGGATAGTCTAGTGGTGGAGCGGAAGGGGATCGAACCCTCGACCTCTGCATTGCGAACGCAGCGCTCTCCCAGCTGAGCTACCGCCCCACGATCATCGATCGCCCGGCCATGAGGCCGGGCGAGGGCGCGAATCATAACGCGCAGGCCGTTGAACGCCAAGCCCGGATCCCACGCTGCGGTTTGCGCGCAGCGTCGGGCAGTCATTTGCGTCGAATACATCTCACGAGCGTGAGGCGGGAAGCGCCAGCCGCTTCCTCAGTGCGGCGTAGTCGGCGGCGATCGGCTCGGCCCGGGCGGGTCGGTCGAGCAGGTCGGCGAGCGCGGGTGGCACGTCGACGCGTCTTCCAGTCAGTGGTTCGATGACCGTATCGAATTTGGCCGGGTGCGCGGTCGAGACGACAGCGTAATCGCGCAGATCTCCTGCTGCGCGAAGGTGCTCGAGCACGCACACTGCAGTCGCGGTGTGGGGGCAGACGAGGCTGCCATAGCGTTGTTCGCTGAGGCGGATCGCCTCGCGGATCTGCGCATCGTCGACAGCTTCGGCATGCAACGCGGCGCGCATGGTCGTTTCCTGCGGATACAGCCAGCGCAACCGCTCGAAATTGCTCGGTGCGCCCACGTCCATTGCATTTGCAACCGTGGCGACACTCGCGCGCGGCATGTAATCGCCGCCTGCGAAGAAATCCGCGAGCACGCGGTTCGCATTCGTCGCAAGCACGACATCGCCGATCGGCAGTCCGAGCGCGCGAGCGAGCAGGCAGCCGACTGCGTTGCCGAGGTTGCCGCTGGGTATCACGAAATGGAGCGGTTCGCCGTGCGCGCGCCAGTGCGTGAGGGACGCGTGCGCGTAGTACGTCATCTGCGGCAACAACCGGCCGAGACTGATGCTGTTGGCCGAGGTCAGCGGTACGAAAGCCTTTAGCGCGCCATCGTTGAGCGCCTGCTTGACCAGCGTCTGGCAGTCGTCGAATGCGCCGGCTACGCGCAGTGCGACCACGTTGTCCCCGAAGCAGCCGAGCTGGTGTGCCTGGCGCGGCGACACGCGGCCGTCCGGATACAGGATCACGACGCGAAACCCCGTTCGACGATGGAACGCAGCGGCAACCGCGGCGCCAGTGTCGCCCGACGTGGCGACGAGGACGGTCAGTTCCTTCGTGTGTTCGCTGCGGCTGCGCGCGAGGCAGGCAGCAAGGAAACGCGCACCGAAATCCTTGAACGCCGCCGTCGGGCCGTGGAACAGTTCGAGAATGTGCGTACGCGCGGGTATGAGCGCGCGCAGCGGGGTCGGCACGTCGAGCGTTTCGGCGCAGATCGCGCCGAGGTGTTCGGCGAGCGCGTCGCCCTCGAAGAACGGCTGCAACAAGCGCGTGGCCACCGTGGCGAGCGTGTCGCAGCCGGAGAAATCCGCGGGTTCGAAACGCGGCAATGCCTGCGGCACGTAAAGGCCGCCATCGGGGGCGAGTCCTGCAGCGAGCGCGGCTCCCAGTCCGATCTCGGGCGCGTCGCCCCGTGTGCTGACGTATTTCATGCAACGATTTCCGCCGCGGGACCTGCGACTGGAGAAACCCATGCGTCGCTGTCCATGCCCGTCTTCGCGAACGCGGCTCGCATGTGCGTTGCCGCGGTATCGGCAGTCGCCTTGTCCGCACACCACGCAAACACGCTGGGTCCTGCGCCCGAGATACTCGCACCCAGCGCGCCGGCATCGAGTGCAGCCTGCTTCACCGCAGCGAATCCGGCGATCAAATTTGCGCGTCGTGGTTCGACCAGCACATCGTGCAGGCCCGTGCGGATGAGTTCGATATCGCTGCGGTAGCAACCGGCCAGCAGCAAGGCGAGGTTAGCGCTCTGTGCGACGAAATTGCCCAGCTCATACGCGCCTGCGAGCGCTGCTCGTGCCTCGCGTGTTTCGAGCACCGCGTGCGGATGCACGAGCGCGCAATGCAGATTGGGCGGCACGGGCACGGACACGAGGCGATCGCGGGTCGCGAGCACGAGGCCGCCGAGCAACATCGGGCCAACGTTGTCGCCATGGTGGCCACCGCTCGCGACAGCTTCGCCTTCGAGCGCGAACGGGTACAGATCTGCGCGCGGCAACGGTTGATCGAGCAGCGCATTCGCGGCGACAAGGGCTGCGACCGCCGATGCGGCCGATCCGCCCATACCGGAGCCGAACGGTATGCCCTTGTCGATCTCGATTTCGAAACCGTACGGCAACGCGAGCGCCATTCGCATCGCGATCAATGCGGCGCCCGCGGTGTTGCGTGCAGCCTCGATCGGCAGCAGGGCCATGCTGCCGCGGATGGCTGCGATACGGACGGTTGGCATGGCGATTCGGCGCGCAGTCACTTGGTCGCCGGGCCCAAGCAGGGTGTGTCCCAGAATGTCGAAGCCGACACCGACATTGCCGACGCTGGCGGGCGAGAACGCAGTCGCTTGTTGGCTCACAGGCGTGCTCCGAGTCCAGCGGCGACACGCAGCAAGTCGGCGAACACGCCGGCCGCGGTGACCTCCGGTCCGGCGCCGGGCCCCTGCACCACCAGCGGATTGTCGCGATAGCGTCGTGTGGTGAACTGCACGACGTTGTCGGTAAGGCGCAGGTGCGCGAATGCATGATCGGCCGGCAGCTCGACGAGGCCGACGCGCGCACAGCCGTCGCGATCGAGCTTGGCGACGTAGCGCAGCACGCATCCATTGCTTCGTGCGTTCGCATGGCGCGCTGCGATCGCGGCATCGAGTCCGTCCAGGTGTTGCATGAATTCCTCCGCAGCGTAGGCACGCAAGGATATCGGCACGAGGCTCTCGACCGCGACATCGGCAAGATCGAGGTCGACGCCCGCCTCGCGCGCGAGGATGACGAGCTTGCGCGCGACATCGGTGCCGGACAGGTCGTCGCGCGGATCGGGTTCGGTATAGCCGAGCGCGTGCGCTTCGCGAACCAGTTCTGAAAATGCGCGACTGCCGTCGTAACGATTGAAGAGCCACGCCAGCGTGCCCGAGAAAATGCCTTCGACGCCGAGCATCTCGTCGCCGGTATCCAGCAGGTCGCGCAAGGTCGAGATCACCGGCAGACCCGCGCCAACGGTGGCTTCGTAGCGGAAGCGCGCGCCGTTTGCGGTGGCAGCGCGGATCGCACGCCAACGTTCGGACGGGCCCGCGCCGGCGTGCTTGTTCGGGGTAACGATGTGGATGCCAGCGGCGAGCCAGTCGGCATAGCGGTCGGCGACGGCATCGCTCGCACTGCAGTCGATGATCAGCGCGTGCGGCAGATGCTCGACGTGCACATGGCGCGTAAACGCGTCGAGATCGCAGGCGGCGCCTTCAGCGGTGTGCCACGCATCGACGGTGTCCGCCTCACCCAGCCACATGCGCCGGCTGCCCGCGACCGCACGCAAGCGCAAGTCCAGTTGTATGTCGTGCAGCAATCGTGGGCGCGCCGATTCGATCTGGCGCAGCAGCGCGGCGCCGACCTTGCCGGGGCCGATCAATCCGATCGACAGCGTCTGCGGCGACAGCCAGAACGCCGCATGCACCGCGCGCAGTGCCCGTGGCGCGTCGGCACTCGCGATCGCAACCGAGATGTTGCGCTCCGACGCGCCTTGCGCGATGGCGCGGATGTTGACGCCGGTACGCGCGAGCGCACCAAACAGTCGTGCGGCGACGCCGGGTGTGCCGGCCATCCCGTCACCCACCACGGCGAGGACGCTGATGTCGCCGGCGACACCGACGCTGTGGATCTCGCCGCGCGCCAGCTCGGCCGTGAACGCACGTCGCAACGCGGATTCCGCCGTCGCCGCATCGACATTGCGCACGACGCAGCAGATCGAATGCTCGGATGAACCCTGTGAAATCATCACCACCGAAACGCCGGCTGCATGCAGCGCGCCAAACGTGCGCTCCGCGGTACCCGGCACGCCGATCATGCCGGCACCTTCGAGCGTGATCACCGCGAGGTCGCGCACGGCGCTGATGCCCTTGACCGGTGATAGCTGCGTCTCCGACGTCGGGTTGACGCCGATCCGGGTGCCCGCGTGTTCGGGCCGGAACGTATTGCGGATGCGCACCGGCAGCCCGCGCGCGATCACCGGCGTCAGCGTCTGCGGATGGATCACCTTGGCGCCGAAATAAGCCAGCTCGCATGCCTCGTCGTAACTCAGTGACGCGAGCGGAATCGCATCGGGCACCAGGCGTGGATCGGCCGACAGCACGCCATCGGTATCTCCCCACAAGGTAAGCTCAGTGGCATTGCACAGGCTCGCGAAAATCGCGGCGGAATAGTCGCTGCCGTTGCGACCGAGCACCGTCGCGCGACCGCTGGAAGTGCGTGCGACAAATCCGGTAACGACGAGCCACAGTTGTGGATGCTGCGCTTGCCAGTCGTCCAGGCGCGCCTTGCTTTCGTTCCAGTCGATGATCGCGCCGAGTTCGCCATGGCTGACGACGAGCACGTCGCGCGCGTCGAGACAGGCGCAATCGGTGCCGCCGTCGCGCAGGAAGTCGGCGAGCAATCGTGCCGACCACACTTCGCCGAGGCCCTGGATCGATTCGAATGCTTCGCGATTCGGCGTCCCGAGCACGGCGAGCGCGTTGAGCAGATTCGCCAGTTGTTCGAAACCCTGTTCAAGCCATGCGAGGGTCGTCGATGCACGTTCGGCGAACAATTCGCGCGCTGCCGCGAGATGACGATCGCGCAACGTGCGCCAGTTGTCGTGCCATTCCGGTGCCGACCGTACTGCGGCTTCGGCGAGTGCGATCAGCGCGTCGGTCGTTCCGCGCATCGCGGACACGACTATGAGCTGGCGGGGCAAGGTCTGCGTGCGCAGGATCGCGGCGACGCGACGGAAGCAGGCCGCATCGGCAAGACTGGAGCCGCCGAACTTGTGCGCGGCAAGCGCCGATGTGGACCGCGGCACGGATGCTCGCGCTGCTGCGACGTCGACGCTGGCGGTATCGGACATTGGAACTGGCCTCCCTGGTTGGA
>JBDSBK010000359.1:0-2939 GCA_039921645.1 Dokdonella sp. | reverse complement strand
GGCGCGATCGCCGCTCCGCTCAGCCGGCTCGCCAACAGCAGGCACCACAGCGGTCCGGCCTTTGTCTTCATGCGCATCGCCATGCTCCGACGGATAGGGCCTGCGCTGTGTAGCACGGCCAATGTTGCTTTTGCGTTCATGGCCGCGCGCAAACATCGTCGTTTGTGCGCTGGGACATGGATACGTTGCGACATTCGTGTTCATCTTGTCGGCGTAAGATTCGCACGCGCGCCGTGCCACTGCGCAACCGCATCCACGCCCGATCGGAGAGACAACGAGATGCACACGCGCTTTATGCCCCGTCTTTTCCTATTGGCTGCATGCTCGCTTGGGCCGGCCAGCGCGTCGGCTGCGGACTGGATGCAGTTCGGATATGACGCGGCACACACGGGCAACAATACCGCGGAGGCCGCCGTAAGCGCGTCGAACGTGGCGCAATTCATCAAGTTGTATCAGACGACCCTGGCAGCGAGTGTCGACAGCGCGCCGGTGTATCGAAGCAATGTCGTGACGCCCAGTGGCACCAAGAACCTGTTGTTCGCGCTGTCCGAGAGCGGGCGGCTGATGGCGATCGATGCCGCAACCGGCGCCGAGGTCTGGTTCAAGACCACCAGCGGCAAGCAACCCACCGCGTCCTCGCCGGCCATCGATCCCGGCGGCCTGTTCGTTTACAGCTACGGCATCGATGGCAAGGTGCACAAATACCAGATTGGCAACGGTACGGAGGTCATGACGGGTGGATGGCCACAAGTTGTCACGCTCAAGCCCGATGTGGAAAAAGGCGCATCCGGACTTACGATCGCAACGTCGGCAACGACGACGTATCTGTATTCAGTCACGGACGGCTACATCGGAGACGGCGGCGACTATCAGGGCCACCTGAGCACCATCAACCTCGCCAATGGCACGCAGACCATCTTCAACACGTTATGCAGCGACCAGACCATCCATTTCGCGCTGAACGGCACACCTGGCGTGAATGACTGCGCCAGCAAGCAAAGCGGAATATGGGGTCGCGGGGGCGCGGCTTTCAGCAGCGTGTTGAATCGCGTCTACATCGCCACCGGCAATGGTCCGTTCAATGCGAACGTCCATGGCTTCAACTGGGCGGATAGTGTCGTTGCACTCGCGCCCAATGGTGCCGGCAACAGCGGAACACCGCTCGACAGCTACACGCCCTCATCGTACGCCGGCCTTCAAGGCGCGGACGCCGATCTCGGATCGACTTCGCTTGCGCTGCTGCCGCCTTTGACCGGCAGCCTGTATCTGCACGTCGGCGCCATGGTCGGCAAGGACGCCTGCGTGCGTTTGATCAATCTCGACAACATGAGCGGCAGCAGCGAAGCGGGACATGTCGGCGGCGAGTTGCAGCAGCAGGGCCTGCCGACGACGAGCAACTGCACGAACGGAAACAACGCCGACTCCAGCCACCGCGCATTCGCCCAGCCCGCCGTATGGACGGCGACAGATGGTTCCTCCTGGGTTTTCATCGCGGTGGGCAGCGGGGTCTTCGCGTACCACCTCAACATCGACGGCGGCGGCCATCCAACACTGGTCTCGACATGGTCGAAGACCGGTGCTTCAACGTCACCGGTCATCGCAAACGGCGTGCTGTATCACATAGGTATTTGCAGCGGCAGCCCTTGCGTGATCGCGCGCAACCCTGCCGACGGCACCCAGCTGTGGGCATCGGAACACCTCGGAAGCGTGCATTGGAACAGCCCGATCATGGTAAATGGGAAGGTCTTCGTTGCCGATAAAAGCGCGAAACTCTGGGCCTTTGGTTTGGCCAGCCCATCCATTCACGTGGTTACCCCCAGCGCCGGCGCAAATGGCAGCATGACGCCGAGCGTTCCCCAAAACGTCAACGATGGCGCGACGACCACTTTCACCGTGAGCTCTTTTGCAAACTACGCCATCGGCACAGTCACCGGTTGCGGCGGACATCTAGCCGGCAACACATATACGACAGGTGCGATCACAAGCGATTGCACGGTCTCGGCGACGTTCGTCGCGAACGATGTGATTTTCCGCAACGGATTCGATCCGTAGAGCCCCGACCTTGACCCGCGACACGCGTCGATCACGACGCCTTTTCCCGACTGGTGGATACCCATGCGCCTGAATCCGAAAATCCAAGCTCGCTACCTCTTCGCAAGTCTCGTTGCAGCAGTGCCCGCGGCAGCCACCGACTGGCCGCAGTTCGGCTATGACGGCACCCACAGCGGCAGCAACACGGCCGAAACGTCGATCACGGCTGCCAACGTCGCATTGCTGATTCCGCTGTATGCAGCGCCGGCGACGCTCGCAGCGACGGTCGACAGTGCGCCCGTATACAAGGCGGGCGTGATGGTGAACGGAACGCTCAAGAACCTGCTCTTTTTCCTGAGCAACAACGGTCGTGTGATGGCGATCGACTCCGCCACGGGCACCTCTGTGTGGTCGCACACAACCACCGGCAAACAGCCTGCCACCGCGTCGCCGGCGATCGATCCGAATGGACAGTTCGTTTACAGCTACGGCATCGACGGCAAGGCGCACAAGTACAAGATCGACGATGGCACCGAAACGACGACGGGCGGCTGGCCGCAGACCATCACGCTGAAGACGACCGTGGAAAAGGGCGCCAGCGGTCTGACGATCGCCAACTCGGGCGGCACCCAATACCTGGTTGTCGTGACCGACGGCTACATCGGCGATGGCGGCAACTACCAAGGCCATCTGGTCTCGATCAATCTGACCACCGGTGCGCAGACCGTCTTCAACACGCTCTGCAGCACGCTCACCACGCACTTGGGGACAGCCGATTGTACGTCGGCGCAGAGCGGCATCTGGGGCCGTGGCGGCGCCACCTTCCTGCCAGCGACGGGACGCGTCTACATTGCGACCGGCAATGGTCAATACAACGCCAACACGGGCGGTCACAATTGGTCCGACAG
>JBDSBK010000358.1:0-5266 GCA_039921645.1 Dokdonella sp. | reverse complement strand
CTAGAGCGGCGCGAACAATTCGGCGAGATCCGCTTCCTCGAATCGAGCTGCCTGTGTACTGCCGCCATCGAGCACGGCGCGCGCGAGTTCCGCCTTGCGCTGCTGCAAGGCCTGGATTTTTTCTTCGACGGTGCCAGCACAGATCAGTTTGTAGACGAACACGGGCTTGTCCTGGCCGATGCGATGCGCACGGTCGGTCGCCTGCGCCTCGACGGCGGGATTCCACCATGGGTCGTAGTGGATCACGGTGTCGGCTGCGGTGAGGTTGAGGCCGACGCCGCCGGCCTTGAGGCTGATCAGGAAAATCGGCACGCCACCCGCCTGGAAGCGGTCGACGAGCGCGGCGCGATGCGTGCCCGGCGTGTCGCCGGTCAGCATCTGGAACGGTAACTTGCGCTGATCGAGCGCACTCGCGATCAACGCGAGCATCTCGGCGAACTGGCTGAACACGAGCACGCGACGCCCCTCGTCGACGAGGCTCGCGAGTACATCGAGCAGATACTCGAGCTTGGCCGACAGCTTGACGCGCTTGGCACCTTCGAGCTTGACGAGGCGTGGATCGCAGCAGGCCTGGCGCAACTTCAGCAACGCATCGAGCACGATGATGCCGCTCTGCGCGAGACCGCGTTTGCGCACTTCTTCGAGCACGCGATCATGCTGGGCTAGACGCAAGGTTTCGTAGAGTTCGCGCTGGTCGCCCTCGATCTCGATACGCCGCACGATTTCGGTTTTCGGCGGCAGTTCGGTGAGCACGTCCTCCTTGCGTCGACGCAGCAGCAGCGGCGCGATGCGGCGCTTCAGGCGCTCGCGTTTTTCGTCGTCGCCGTGCTTCTCGATCGGCGTGCGGAAGAACTTGGTGAAGCGCTTGTCGTCGCCGAGCAGGCCCGGCTCGACCGCGTCGAATTCCGCCCACAACTCGCCCAGATGATTTTCCAGCGGCGTGCCGGTCATCGCGATGCGCTGGCGCGCGTTGAGTTCGCGCACGACCTTCGCGGCTTGACTCTTCGCATTCTTGATCGCCTGCGCTTCGTCGAGCACGAGCACCGAATACTCGTGTGCTATCAGCGCATCGCGATCGCGCAGCAGCAGCGGATAGGTCGTGATGACGAGATCGTGCTGCGGAATTTCCTCGTGCAGGCCGCCGCGTTCCGGACCATGCACGACGAGCACGTTGAGATCGGGCGCGAAACGCTGCGCTTCGCCCGCCCAGTTGGCGACGAGGCTGGTCGGCGCGAGCACGAGCGCGGGTTTGTCGAGACGTCCGCGTTGTTTCTCCGCGAGCAGATGCGCCAGCACCTGGACGGTCTTGCCCAGGCCCATGTCGTCGGCAAGGATGCCGCCGAGCCCCGCGTCGGCGAGAAAACCGAGCCAGGCCAGGCCGTCGCGCTGGTAGCCGCGCAGCGTCGCGCGGAATCCCCGCGGCTCGACCGCCGGTTCGCGCGGCGCGCGCTGGCGTTCGAGTTCGGCGCGCAGACGTTCGCCGCCTTGCCAGGGTCGTTGCATGCCCTTGGCGAGCTGATCGAGCACCTCGGCTTGCGCGCGTCGCAGGCGCAACGCGCCTTCATTCTCGACGAACGCGCCTTGCAGCCATTCGAGCAGCGGCGCAATCAGCTGGCGCAACTTCGCGAGCGGCAATGGCACGCGCCGACGCGCATCGAGCGGAACCAGCCAGACCGCATCCTCGGCTTCGCCCTTGCGCGGCGTCATCGGGAATCCGGGATCGGACAGCAGGCGATGCAGCACCGGCAGGAGATCGATCCGCTCGCCACCGATGTCGACACCGAGGCGCAAGTCGAACCATGGATTGCCCGATTCCTCATCGACCTCGGCATGCCAGGCATTCGCTTCGGGCTCGTCGAGCAGATCGAACGGGAACCCCTGGTCCGATTCGAGACGAAACCCCAGATCGCGCAGACGCGGCGTCAGCGCGAACACCTGATCGGCGCCCGCCAGCTGGTCGCGTCCGTGTTCGATCACGAAATCGTTGTCGCCGAGCGCGTCGCGCGGGATGCCCGGCAGGCGTCCGAACAATTCGGCCGGCACCAGACCGATTTCTTCGAGACGTTCGCTCGCGGCGATTTCACTCGCGCGATCGCGCACGATCTCGATCAGGCGATTGCCTTCGCGGCGGCGCTCGCGGGCGGGCGCGGGAAACATCGGCAAACGCACGCCGCCATAGTCGAAGCCGAGCCGCACCAGACCCGCCTGGTAGCGCACGCCACCGGGGCCGGTCAGAGGCAATGCGCGCAGGGTCAGCACCGGCACCGGGCTGGACTCGCGTCGCTCGATCTCGCCGGCGGCATCGGGCTTGGGCAAGGTCGCCAGCAATGGCGCCTCGTGCCAACGCGCCATCAGCAACGGCACCTGCTCCGGCAACAGCGAAGGCGCACGCAGGACCGCCTCGGCGAGCCGCACCTCGCCATCGACACGACCGATCTGATGCGTCGACGGATCGCAGTACCAGAGTCCGCCGATGCGCAACAAGCGCGTATTCGGCGCGGCCGCGTCCACGCTCAGCGCAAGCTTCTGGGTGCCGTCTTCACGCGCCTCCCAGCCGATGCGCAACGCGCGCCGCGGGCCAGCCAGCAAGCGTCCGCTCGAAGGTTTTTCGAGGAAGCACGGCAGTGCCACCAGCATTTCTTCGAGCAGCGCTTCGTCGTCCGCACCATGCAACTCGAACCATCCGCCGCCGGTGTCGGTCGACGGTGTGCGCATGCGCAGGTTGGCGATCAGGCGGAATTCGTCGCCGCGAAGGGCCGCCCACGGCGCCGGATCGCCGAACGAGGGTTGCATCGCCTGAGGTGACGTGAAGCCACTGCGTTTGCCCGGCTTCAGCCACACCGCCTGCGCCAGCAGCGATGGCAGCGCCCCGATGCCTGCGCGCAGGATGATCCCGCACACGCGCGATGCAACCGGTGCGGCCAGCGATTTCGCAACGTCCACGCCATGCGGCGTATGCGGCTGCAGGGCTTCCAGCCACTGCTTCCACGGCCCGAGTTGCGGACCCGCGGGCGGTGCGATTTCGACGGCCGGATTGGCCAGGCCGCCACGCAACACGTACAGCGCGGTCGCAGCGACATGCTTGCACTCGAATTCGATCGGGCAGGTGCAATAACTGTCGAGCTGGACGCGCGCGCCCTCGCCGATAAGGCGCACGCCGGTGACGTAAGGATCGACCGCGCTGCCCTTGACCTTGCCGATCAGGGCGCCCTCGCCCTTGCCCGGTTCGTAGTGGGTGGCGAGCACGCGCCCGCGGCGCACGTAGTCGGCGCCTTTTTCGAGCGTGCGCTTGTCCATCAGCGATGCGAGCTGACGAGACAGCAATTGGCGGAACGTGATCTCGTCCACGAGGCATGCACGGTCGAAGGCAACTTTTGATGGTGCCTTGCCGGATGCCTGCGCGTCCAGCGTTCTTCCGCGTATCACGCGGACAGGTGTGTCAGCGCGCGCGTCAGCACGACGTTCGCATCCGCCGCAATCGCGCGAAATTCGACCGATACACGCGTGTCGTCGACGACGCGACGCCAGAACACCCGCGCCATGTGCGCGGCATCCAGCCAGTCGGCCTTGTGCTCGGGGGGCGGCATCGTGATCTCGTAGCGGCGTTCGACGATCTTGCCGCTGCTGGCCGGGCGGAAACGCATCGGCAGCATGTCGTAGATCGGAGCCAGCGGCAGCGGTCGGCTGTCGACGAGTTGCAGCCCCGCGTTGCCCAGATGCATGTCGGTGTTGGCGATCAGCGCGCCATACCAGGAAAACAGGCGCAGGTGGCGCGCATCATCTGCATCGAGCCAGCCATCGCGTTGCAGCTGCGGCGCAAAACGCCACCAGTCGATGTGGCCGTGGCCATAGAACGCCGCGTCCAGCGCAAGCAGCGACACGAAGCCACGACGACCGCGCGCCGGCGTGCGATCAAAACGCGTCGACTGCAGGAACATGCGGTTGTCGGCCTCGAGCGTTTCGCTGCGTGCAGCCGGCAGACCGTGCTCGTGCAGAATCTCACACGCATGATGTTCGCAGATCAGCAGATCCGCCCAGCGTCTTCCGCCGGGCGTATCGATACGGTCGCTGAACTTGACGATGACCGGTGTGTCGCTGTCTCCGCTGCGCAGGGAAACCGCAAACTTCGCCTGCGCGCCGCCCACTGAAGAACCGACCTCCTCGCCGCGCAAGGCCGCGTCGGCGAGTTGCGGGTAGCGCAGCGCGCGTTGTTCGATCGGTATGCCGCCGGTCGGTACAAGGATTTCCTGCAACGCGCGTCGCAGCGACGCCTCACCGAGCACGAGATCGCCGGGCGCGTCGTTGCCATGGCGAAGCAGGCCGAGTACGACATCGTCGATGCTCCAGCGCAGCAGATCGTCGGATGCATCGATGTCGGCAGCAACACGGCGCGCAAACGCAAGGCCAAGGAATCCCTGCGCACGCTGATCGTCGAGGAACCAGGGCAGACCCGGGAACAAACCGGATGCGAGCTCGTCATGCAGGAAGGCCGGACGCGGACCGGCGGAGGCGAAGTGATACTCGTCTCGCTGCAGCGCATGCAGCTCACCGAGCGTCCGCGGCTTGCCATCCGCGTCGATGCGATACAGCGGCCAGTGACTGCCCGCGCGCGCGGTGTCGCGCACAAGTGCGTAGCGCGATGCGCGCGCACGTCCGATGCTTACGATGCGAGGGTCTGACAGCAGACGCGAAACGGTGGGCTGGCTGATGCCAAGTTCGGTCGCAATCGCACCAGCCGGCTGCGCGCCGCGAATGCGCAGCAGGGCTTGCAGTTGCATGAAGCGGGCATCGCTCATGGAGCGATCGAATGGATGAATGAATAGATAGTCAAGAGCCGTTATTCCCGGTCCATCGCCGGACAAGGATTCAACACCTTGAATTGAAGTCAATTCAATTGTCAGCAGATGGATCGAGCGAACAATCGATGCGTCTGACAACTCGGACGAATGAACAGATATGTCCGTGCATTACACACCAGATCACGCCGCTGCCCGCTCCGCGACTGGATTTCGCCACGCGCTCAGCAGGTCGCCCTGACGCTTCATCGCATCGGCATGCTGACGTTCCTTGACGTGGCCATAACCGCGGATGTGCTCGGGCACCGAGGCGATGTCGACGGCGAGCGCATGGTTGTCGCCGTTCAAGCCGGCGAGCAATTCATCCAGCGTCTTGCGGTAATCGACGATCAGCTGACGCTCCATCTTGCGCTCGGCCGTGTAGCCGAATACATCGAGCGCACTGCCGCGCAGGCCGCGCAGCTTCGCCA
>JBDSBK010000357.1:0-6437 GCA_039921645.1 Dokdonella sp. | reverse complement strand
TCGAAGGCCGCAGGCCGTCGTTCTTCACCGATCTCGCCTATCTGCTGATCGGGCCCGCATGGCTGACAGGCAAAATCATGCGGCGCATCGGCGTCGCCTACTGAGCGTGTCGACCCACTGCACGTTCACGCCGGTCGGCGCGCCGCGTCAGTCGCGGCTTTCCTGAATTTCGCTGACGTGGCTGTCACGTATCGTGAAGGTGACGGTCTTGCCGTCGATCCGGTACTGCCATCGCTCGCCCTCGAGGGCGCCCTTGTCGTTTTCGATGGGTTGCTTGTAGACCGGCTGACCGGCGAGATCGGACAGCTTCGCAGCACTGTCGCCCACAGTGACAAGTTTCTCGCCGAAGCGGTAGGAATCGAACGCGAATGCCAATGCCGGTATGGCGAATGCAAGCATAGCGACCAGTGAGCGGGCGAATTTCATTGCGGATTTTTTTCCTGTATTGGCCATGATCCAAGCGTACATCAGCCGACCGGCTGCACGTCCAGCGTCATCGCGTGAAAATCCAGCGTCACCACGCTGTGCGCGAACAGCGCATTGCCCACCGTACCTTCGAACAAGCCATCGGGCTGATGCACCGGATTCTTGCCGTCACCGACAAAATACAGCGTGGATGACTTCGCGATGATCTGCGGGCCGAGTCCAAGACGTTGCGCGGTTGCGGCGAGCATCGGCACGCCGCCGTCGGTGTAGCGAAAGAACTCCGGCTTGCCCTGTTTGGTCAGGCCGAGGGCCGCGACCGCAGCGTCGTATACCAGCAGCGTGCCCGTGTAGCAGGTATCGATCTGCGCCCGCAGCGTTTTGCCATCCATGGTGAACGGCGAACCCACGAGCGCCGGGGGTCCATGCTCGCCGAACGTGATCAGCTTGAGAGTACCGACCGCATCGCCTCTGTCCGGTATCGGTGTCGTGATCACGTCGGAAACGCGCAGGCGGCGTCTTGCGTAATCGATCTGGACGACGCGATCCTTGAAGAACGGATAGGTGAGCGCGCCGTCGCCGGGCGGAACGTAGTCCCCCAGTCGCGCGCGGTCGAATGCGAAGAACTCCGTTTTGGCGTCGACCTTGCCGAAAGTCACGCGGTGTTCGCCGGCGCGGTAGATGCCGGGTACGGTCTGGCCATCCTTTTGCACGGCATCGAGCGTCCAGCCGGCGTCGCGCGCGTTCTCAGCCACGATGACCTGATTCACGTTGCCGGTGTCGAACAGCATGCGGCGTGGCTTGGCGCCATCCAGCGCAACATCGATGCAGATGAGGCCGTCGCAGTCTTCAAACGCAACATCGGTCGAAAACCTTGTCGCACCGGGTTCTTTTGCAGACGTGAGCGAGGACGCGGCCGCAATGACGCCGATAAACAAGGCAACGTTCACGAACAAGGCGCTACGCATCAATGAACTCGGAGGGATACACGGGCAGTCATTGAACAGGCGCGGCGACGAAGCTGCCCGGGCCGGAGGTCACGCAGCGCGTCGTCGGTGCGACGACGCGCTGCTGATTTTGCGCGCAAATCAGATTACGGCTGCGGGCCGCGGATAATCGACGGGTTGTTGACCTGGACGACAGTGCCGCCCGTGACCAGCATGCTCGCCATTTCACCCTGCATTTCCACGGTCGCGGCGGGGAAATCGGTCGGGTCGAGAATCGAACCGTGCTCGCCCTGCAGGAAGCGCACGGCACCGCGGATGCCGTCGGTGGACTGAGTTGTGCCGGTGATCGCGGAAAGACCGAGTGCCGCAATCAGTGGCTCGGTGCCCGACAGCGGAGCGCCCGCAACCCTGTTCGGAATGACCTGGTCCGGCAGGACCGTGCCGCCGCCGACGACTTCCTGCAGCAGCAGATGCTTGCCGGTCGTCGCGAACGCGAGGTTGATCGGATCGCCCGAATCGATGACGGTCTGCGTCGCGACGAAATACGCGTCGTAGTTCGGCGTGTTCGGAACCAGGCCCGCTGCCGCAAGACCTGCGTGGATGCGCGGACCGAACGCCGGCGATGCATCGAGGAGACGCGCGATACCGCCACCTGGCACATTGAGGACACCGGTTTTCACGACCGGATCGAATGCAAGGAACATCGTGCCGACGATGCTCCCGAGCGACTGGCCGACGAAGCTGACGTGCGTACCGTCGACGCTCGGCAACGAGCTTGCCGCGTGCGAAAGCTGCAGCAAATCGGCGACGCCCTGGCGCAGGTTGTCGCGCGACGTCAGCAGGCTGGTCAGGTTGATGAAGTAGCTGCCCGAGCTGTCGATGGTGCCGTCCGGACCCGCTGCGCCCGTAGTGTTGTTGGCGAAGTCGAGATCGAAAGTGCGCTCGTGCGCGCCGAGCGCCGCGAACGGCGAGTTTCCGATGTAGAACGGATTGGCGCTGCTGGTGAGGCCGTGCAGCGGCAGATCGATCGCGACTACCGCGAAACCCTGCGCCGCGAGCGTGCCGGCAATCGCGAACATGTCGGTACGGTTGCGCGTGATGCCGTGCTGGAAGATCACCAGCGGCCAGCCGCCAGCCGGCTTGGTCTTGCCCGATGCCGCATTCGGCAGCGTCATTACCAGCGGAACGGTCTGCGTCGAGGTCTTCACCGGCAACGGATTGCAGGCAGTGAGGTTGGTCGAGGTCGGGTCGAGCCCGAACGGCGCGCATTGCGCGATGTAAGCACCGGGTGCCGCATTCCAGTGGGTCGTCAGCGGCGCGGTCGGATTGGCCGTCGAGGGCGCGGTCAGGTAGTACGGCAGATCGATGGTGCCGATGTAGATGTCGGCGACTGCCGGCAGGCCGAGACCGAGACTCGCCAGCGTCTGGCCGGTCGGCGCGACATGCGTCGTCGCCGCCGGCGTTGCCGCCGTCAGCGCTGCGAGCGCCTGGAACGTCGGCGTGATGCTTTGCGTGGTCGCGACCCAGGACATCGCGATCGAGCCGGGCGCGATGCCGGCAGCTGTCGCCGCCGCTTCCTGCGCATTGGTGAGCTGACGCAGCGGCTCGAGTGCGCAGGCCTGAGCAGCAGAGAGGGCCGGATTGGTCGACTGACCACCCGCGCACAAGGCGTTGTGACTCGTCGCGAGCAGGTACGTGAACGACGAACGCACGTTCGCGCCAGCCGCGGTCTTGATGCCATCAGTGACCACGGCCATGTACGACGTGCGCTGTTTCAGCGGCTTCGTCGGCACGATCGCGAGAGTGCGGCTGGTGGTGTCGGACGGCGCCAAGGCGGTCACGAATTCCTGCGGCGATGCCAATTCGCGTACGACGCCGGTAACGCCACCGCCCGGACCGCTCAGCGTGACTTCGAACATGTGCACGTTGCCAGCCAGCGTCGTGCCATCGATCGGTTGCGAGAAGCCCATCGACCAGGGTGCCGACGTGCTGAACCCGTCCAGTGCATTCATTGCAAGCTTCGGGCCCGCATCCGCTGCGTGCGGATCGGCGACCGGAATGTTCAGGGTCAGATCGGTCGTGCCGAGCAACAACAGGTTGTTCGGAAAGGGAATGACGCCATTGTTCGGGTCGAAGTTCGCGACCGCATGGAACGTCACCGGCGCTGTGTAGTCGTACGCCAACGCATTCGGTGCGGAAAACGCGCCGAACAAGGACGCGGCGACGGCCGCGGTCATCATCAATCGGACCTGCATGGGTAGTCCCCTCTGGCTGGCGCCCTGGAATTTGAATCGGGTTATATCGCGCTGCATCTTAGGTCGTTCAAACGAGCGTTGGCAACGCTGCACTGCGGCGAGAAACGCCGCAAACGGTCATGCGACGAGGCTCCCGCCGATGCCGAAGCCGTCGACCCGGGTCACTTTTTCTTCGGCGACTGGACCTCCAGCATGTCCAGCGGTCGTCCATCGGCACCGCGCACGCCGCGTTGCAATTCGCTCAGGCGCCGTATCGAAGGACACAGGGCCTCGATCTGCGGCCGCAGCGCCTGCATTCGGCGTTCGAGACGCGGCCGAAGATTGCCGCTCAGATCGGCTGCGCGCTCGCGCAGTGCCGCAGCCGCATCGCCATCGCCTTCCAGTGCAGCGGCAATCGCCTGCTGGCCGAGGTCGGCGGCGATCAGGGGCGCGATATCGGCAGCGATGTCGGTTGCGTACCGGTCGATCACATCGCCCTGCCAGTCGTGCGTGCTCGCGCTCGCTGCAATGCGACGCTTGATCTCGCCACCCCGCGAAGCGAGGCTCGCATCGAGCGCCGCCAGAGTTTCCGCACTCGCACCGATAGCGGCCGTCTCCGCCTGCATCGCCTTGATCGCGAGATCGACGCCGTTGCGTGCGACCGTGCGCGCCTTGGGGATCAAGGTGCGCAATTCCTGCTCGAACAGCAGGAGACGATCCCGATCCTCGGTATTGAGGCTCAGTTTTGCCCCGTCGAGCGTCGCGTTGCCGGCACGCAACTCGATCCGTCGTGGCGCAGCTTCAGCCCGGTCGAACACCAGGCTATCCGGCGTGACCGTGAGGTCGTAGCTGCTGCTTGCGTGGCAGACGTCCGAGAAATCGTCGTCTGCGCGGGCGCCGTGCGCGCCGACGAACAAGAAGAATGCGAGCAGCAAACAGAACCGTTGCATCTGGGAATTCCTTGCCGGTGAGCGCCTGACGATGGCCAAGTATGGGTCAGGCCTGCTGAATCCGGCCTTCGCCCCGGCGGAGCGGGCGTTCAGGCCGATGGGTCCTCTGCGGCGGCCCATGCGCGCGCATCGGGGTGAAAGGAACGCGGCGTCCAGTCGAAGTCGTTGCGAGCCATCGTATCGTCGGCGACGAGATCGCGATCCAGTCGCTCGACCGCGCCTGCATGGCGCGAGCGCAAGCCAAGCCGGTGCCCGATCCGCAGCAGCGCGTACACGACACCGAGCGGAATCGGCAAAGACAGACTGCGTACGGGCAGCGACACCTGTAGGCGCGCGAGCATCGCCGTGAACGCGAGCCGTTCGCCACCACCGAGCGCATAGGTTTTGCCGCAGGTTTGCCCGCGGTCGAGCACGGCCACGCAGGCTGCTGCAAGATCCTGCGCGTGCACCGGCTGACGCAAACCGCGAGCACCGCGGAGCAATGGGAACACTCGCCAGCGCAGCGCAAAACGCGCGATCGGCGTGAGACTGCGATCGATGCCGGCACCGTAAATCAGGGTCGGCCGAAACAAGGTCCAGCGGCTGCCGCGCGCATCGGCGGCGGCGATCAGCTGCTGCTCGGCCTGCTGCAATCGCGCCGCAAGCGCACGTTCGTGTGCGTCCGTCGAATCGCGTTTCGTCTCGATGCTCATTGAACCGAATGCAATGATGCGCGGCGCGCCTGCAAAAGACGCTCGGGAGAGCCAGCGAGCGAACGCATCGAGCGGGCCGAGGCTGTACAGCACATCGAATGCAGGAAGTTGCGCGATGCCCGAATGCAGGTCGCCGACGATCCAGCGCACCCGCGGATCGTCACTGGCGCGCGGTACCCGGCTCAATGCGATGACCTCGTAGCCACCTTCGAGCAGCCGCGGCAGCAGGAAACGACCGATCGCGCCGCTCGCACCGACCACCAGCGCAATCGACGCCAGCCGATCCGGCATCAGTGATTGAGCATCGGGTTGCCGTGATTGGGCCGCACCGGTTTGGCGGCTTCCTCCTCGTCGTACTCTGCAAGGATCGGATCGGGTTCCGGCTCGACCGGAACGGGCACGGCCTGCAGGTTCCGTACGAAATCAGCGAGGGTGCGCAAGTCGGCGAGACCGACGCCGAGTGCGCCCGTCCCGTTGTGCAGCGGGTTCTTCTCGAGCGCCGAACGCGCTTCGAACAACTTGCGCCGCGCGCCCTCGACGTGATGCACCAGTTCGGCCAGCCCCGCCTTGTCTGCGCCGAAGATCAGCTCGACCGGCTGCAGGCAGTACTGAACGGCTTCATCGAAAAGCTTGACGCGTGCGCGATAGTCGTCGAGCTGGCCGCCGACACGCTCCATGTGGGCGCGCACATTGTCCAGCGGGGCATCGAGCTGCGCGCCTACCGCGGCAAATGTCGGTGCGGCGTCGCCATGCGTACTCTGTTGCGTGCGCAGTACATCGAGCGCGTCCTCGGCCGTCATTTTCGAGCACAGCAATTCGCTCGTATGCGCGCGCTCTGCCGCAAGTTCGCGCCATATCCAGGCCGCAGCTGCGATCGCCGCGACTGCCAGAATCCACCCAATCCACGCCATCGCCATCCTCCGCTAACCGCTTAGCTGCGCCACGATGCCGTATTTTTGCCCGCGAGGGAATGCATCGTCGTGTGCCGGGCGTCATCTGCGATCGACCCGGCCCGTGCGATGATGGCACGTCGACCTTTGGAGACTGGGCCATCATGATTGCGCGCATCTGGCGTGGCATCACGCTTGCCGAGAAGGCGGACGCCTATATCGACTACCTGCACCAGACCGGACTGCGGGACTACGCGAGCACTCCCGGAAACCGCGGTGTCAGCGTCTTGCGGCGCTTGCA
>JBDSBK010000356.1:0-11044 GCA_039921645.1 Dokdonella sp. | reverse complement strand
AGACTTCGCAGGCGTCGCCGTACTGATCCTTGCTGTGGCAGTTCGGGCACTCGCCCTTGATGAAACGATCCGGCAGGAACATTTCCTTGAGCGGATCGTAGAGCTGCTTCACCGGGCGCGATTCGGTATGCCCGGCAGTCTTCAGTGCGTTCCAGATACGCCCGGTCAATTCGCGATTCGCATCGCTGTCGGTGCTCGAATAGTGGTCGTACTCGACGCCGAAATCGCGCAGGTCGGCGGTGTGCTCGTCCCATACGCGCGCGATCAGCGCCTGCGGTGTGATGCCTTCGCGCTCGGCGCGCAACATGATCGAACTGCCGTGCGCGTCATCCGCGCAAACGTAGTGCACGGTGTGCCCGGCCATGCGCATCGCGCGCACCCAGATGTCGGACTGGGTGTGTTCGACCATGTGGCCGAGATGGATGCGCCCGTTTGCATAAGGCAGCGCCGAAGTAGCGAGGATGTTTCGTTTCGGCGCAGTCATGCGTCGTTGATTCCGCTGGGTTGCTGCAAAGCGGAATTATGGCATGCAGGCCGACGATGAGTGCATGAAGGTCACCGAACGCCATCCCCACCCAACCCTCCCCTTGAAGGGGAGGGCTTTTACGTCACGGCGATTTGCGCTCCCACACCTGCGACCGGCCGAGCAGGGCGAAACCGATGTAACCATGTACGTCGAGCTTCTGGCCGTTGTCGGTGAGGGTCAGCCGAACCTTGTAGGTCTTGCCGTTCTTCGGATCCAGAATCTTGCCGCCGTCCCAGACGTCGTCGTCTTTCTGCACGCCCCAGATGATCGTCATGCCCTCGACCGGCTTGTCCTTGCGCTCGCCGTCGCATTCCTTGCAGACCGGATGCGGGCCTTGCTCGGACTGCAGGACTTCGAGCACCTTGCCTTCGAGCTTGCCGCCGGTTTCGGTGATCTGCACGATCGACTTCGGTTTTCCGGTCGCATCGTCGATGGTGGTCCAGGTGCCGACGGGAGTGAGATCGGCAGCCAGCGCGGGCGCGGCGACGGCGAATGCGAGTGCTATCAGGGCGGGTTGGCAGCGTTGCAACATGGCGCAGACTCCTGGCGGTATGGTGGGCTCCCGCAACTTGCCGCCCTGACGTCGGTGCGTCAAGGCGCGGCGCAGCGCAGATCGCGCTGGCATAATGCGCGCTCTGCTTCCTTTCGTCGTCCTCCCCCGAATGACCGAATCTCTCGAAGCGCGGGTCAGGAAAATCCTGGCCGGCGTCGTGGACCCGCATACCGGTGCGGATTTCGTCAGTAGCGGCGCGTTGCGCGGCGTTGGCGTCTCCGGCTCCGATGTTTCCGTTGACATCCTGCTCGGCTATCCGGCGTTGTCGGTACAGGCCGCCACCGCGGATGCGATCAAGCAAACGCTCGAGGCCGATCCGGCGATCGCGCATGCCGCGGTCAGCGTGTCCTGCCGGGTGTTCGCGCACGAGGTGCAGCAAGGGCTGACGCCACTGCCGGGCGTCAAGAATGTCATCGCGGTCGCATCCGGCAAGGGCGGCGTCGGCAAGTCGACCGTTGCGGCGAATCTGGCGCTAGCGTTGAAGGCCGAAGGTGCAAGCGTCGGCTTGCTCGATGCGGATATCCATGGGCCAAGCCAGGTGCGCATGCTCGGTCTTCAAGGCAAGCCCGACACCAAGGACGGCAAGCGCATCGAGCCCAAGCTCAGTCACGGCATCCAGGCGATGTCGATCGGTCTCATGATCGAGGAGGACACCGCGATGATCTGGCGCGGGCCGATGGCGACTCAGGCACTGCAGCAGTTGCTCGGCGAAACCAACTGGTCCGACCTCGACTATCTGATCATCGACTTGCCGCCCGGTACGGGCGACATCCAGCTGACGCTGTGCCAGAAGATTCCGGTTTCCGGCGCGATCATCGTGACCACACCGCAGGACATCGCGCTGCTGGATGCGAAGAAAGGCTTGAAGATGTTCGAGAAGGTCAATGTCCCGGTGCTCGGCATCGTCGAGAACATGTCGACTCATGTCTGTTCGGCGTGCGGCCATGAAGAACATGTGTTCGGCGAAGGCGGCGGTGCGCGCATGGCCGAGCAATACAGCGTGCCGCTGCTGGGCTCGTTGCCACTGGATATCCGCATTCGCGAGCAGGCCGACAGCGGCACCCCGACCGTCGCCGCGATGCCCGAATCCGATCTTGCCGCACGCTATCGCGAGATCGCGCGCAACGCAGCCGGGCGGTTGAGCCTGCGCGCGCGCAACAAGGCGATTTCCTTTCCGAAAATCGTTGTCCAGAACACCTGAAGAGGCATCGTTTACACGTGAGCATCAAGAGCGACCGATGGATCCGCCGCATGGCGGCAGAGCAGCAGATGATCGAACCGTTCGAGCCGGGTCAGGTCAAGCGCAACGGCGGCGAGCGGCTGATTTCGTACGGAACGTCAAGCTATGGCTACGACGTGCGTTGCGCCGACGAATTCAAGGTGTTCACGAACATCAATTCGACGATCGTCGATCCGAAAAATTTCGATGAGCGCAGCTTCGTCGACGTCAAGGCCGATGTCTGCATCATCCCGCCGAATTCGTTCGCGTTGGCGCGCACGGTCGAGTACTTCAGGATTCCGCGCAAGGTGCTCACGATTTGCCTGGGCAAATCCACGTATGCGCGCTGCGGCATCATCGTCAACGTGACGCCGCTGGAACCGGAGTGGGAAGGGCACGTCACGCTCGAGTTCTCGAATACGACCACGCTGCCGGCGAAGATCTACGCGAACGAAGGCGTCGCACAGATGCTGTTCCTCGAATCGGACGAGGACTGCGAAACCAGCTACAAGGATCGCGGCGGCAAGTACATGGGGCAGACCGGCGTCACCCTGCCGCACGCCTGAAACGTTTCACTGAATGGGCGGCAACGCACGAGTGCCGCCCGCAATGCCTGGTGGTAGGCTTGCATCTTTCTTTCGCACTGTCTGGAGCTGGCGAATCATGCGGAGTTTCTCGATCGGATCATCCTGCAAGCTCATCGCGATTGCCTTGGCGGCGACGGTGCTCGTCGCCTGCGGTGGCGGCCGCACCAAGTCCGACACCATACCCAACGCCGACATTCCTGCCGGATTCGATGTGACCCTGGTGGCCGACAAGGACAACCAGTTCGATTTCGACGGTGCTCCGCTGACGAGCGAGGATCTCAAGAGCGCGCTGCGCTACCGGCAGGAACAGTCGCTGCCGATGGCGACCGTGCTGCTCAAGCGCGGAGAAAAGGAGAAGATCAAGAACGAGCACATCGTCGCGTTGGCGCGGGTCGCCTATCAGATGAAGTTCAAGGCTTACATCGAGGAAAAAGGCGAGATCGTCGAGATCCGTGCTGAAAGCAAGCAAGCGGATGCCGCAGCGGCCAAATCGGCCGAGCCGTCCAAGAACCCCTGAGCGGAATCAAGACTATGAAGAACCTGATGCGTGGTGTCGTGTTGACCTTGGGCGTCGCCGTGGCCAGTGGCGCGTTCGCGCGCTCGGACGTGCGCGATGGCAATGCGATGGTTGCTCCGGTGAAAGCCGACAAGTATTCGATCGATGGATCGATTTTCGGCAAAGCGGAGCTGTACGGCTACATGGGTGATCTGCGCGACCGCGAGCATCTGACCGGAATCGTGCTCAAGCGTGGCGCCAACGATGACCAGCGCCACGTGATCGGATCGATTGCGCGGACGTTGCAGTTGAAGGCATTCGAGCAGGACGGTGGCGACCTCAAGCCGATTGATCTGCCGGCGGAGCTGCCGACCCCGCCACCGCCTGCAATCGATAACAAAGCCGAAACACCGGCCGCTCCGGCAGCAGACTCGACGACCGGCCATTGATCCCGGTCATCGACGGCGCGTGTCGTTAGCGACATGCGCCGTCGATGCAGAATGGACAGTATTTTGATATGGCGCCTGCGACCTGCCCCAACGCGGCCCATCCTGCGTCTCGCGGCCCCTCCTTGCCGCCCTGTGAAGACTGACGACGCACCCCTGATGATTCGTTACCGCCTTGCCTTGTCCTTTGTGTTGTTCATCGCCGTGCACCCGGCCGTTGCTGCAAATCCGCTGCAGTTGATCAGCGAAACTTACACACAGTGGAAGGAGCGGCTGTTCGGGGCGGGCCACTCCGCGCCTGCAGTGGTCGACGCTCCGGCGAGCGGGCCGATTGCGCTGCAGGCAGGTCATCCGCAGAAATTGCAGATCGATCGCGATGCTCCGCAACGCGAGTTCGAGAAAGGCAAGAGTCGATATCGCGTGATCGAACTTGCGGACCAAATCGAGCACGCCGCCGTGCGCTTGCAGGTGATCACGGAGCGCAACCAGGGCGGTCATGGCAACGCGGTATTCAAGCCCCTGCTCTATGTGCTCGGCGAGGGCGACAGTGCCGGACCCGCTGTCGAAGCAAAACCGCTCTACCTCGACATCCGACCCTTCCGTCGCACGCGTCTGCTGAGTTGCGTGAAGCTGGACAAGGTACGCCGGTTCGCGATTGCGACAGCCGCCGATGCAATAGGAAAGTTCTACGAATCGGGTGTGCGTGACGCGTTGGCAGCGCCAACGCAGCGCGGTTTTTATTACACGACCGACGCCGTGAAGGTCAAGCTGCCATATGTGGCAACTGGCACGTTGATTATCGACGTGATACCTGAACACATGGGCGACAAAGGCTGCTGAACCATCGCCGTTTGTGTTGCGCAGATTTTGCGGTACGGATAGTCAACACAATTACGGTTTGATTGCCGTGCTGGCAATCAAACTTCGAAAAATAGTTTTGCAAACTTCACATTCGGCGCAGATACTTCCTCGATCGCGGAGGGAGTCGGTGACCACCGAATTCGCGACAGGGGAGCCATCATGCAATTTCAGAATGCGGCGCGCCGGATTGGCGCATGGGGTCGAGCCGCGGCGTTTCTCGGTCTTGTGTGCCTCGCTGCGACAGCGCAGGCGCAGAACACCGTACAGAATCCAAACCTCACCAACTCGTTGCCGCCTTGGACGTTGCTCCTTTCTTCAGCGCCCGATCCGGCCGGCAACGGCAGCGTTGTGTGGACCGCAACGCAGGATGCGAGTGGCGTGCTGGGCACGTCCGGCGCAGCACAGGTCGATCTCGCCGCCAGTCCTTCGGCAGCGCACGCCGCAGCCAGCGTCAGCCAATGCGTGGTATTTGCGGCGCCAACGATGGTGCTGCAGGCCAACTACGGCGCGCGCTTCAAGATTCCCGCAAGCGATGTCGCCGATGGCAGCGTCGGTGCGGCGGTGGAAATCCGCTTCTTCAGTGATGCCACGTGCACGCAGTTCATCGCCGGTGCGGGCGGCATGCAGGGCCGCGCGATCGTCAGCGGCGTCCCCGATGATGGGTTCTGGTACAGCGCTGGCGACCCGGCCTTTACGCCTCCTGCCAACACGCTCGCGGCGAGCGCCGAGGTGCACGCCACCTTGCGCAAGCTCGGAACTTCCGCAGCCCCGTACACGGGATATTTCGACGACATCTTCCTCAGCCTGAATGGCACGGTGCCGGTGTCGCTGCAGAGCTTTGGTATCGATTGATCCGGGGGTCGTTGCCGGAGCAGTTTCAGGTGTTTCGCGCTGGTCGGGGTGAATCGCCGTCAATGGATCAGGTGGCCGGTTGGTGAGCGCGGGAGATTGCGCCCAAGGGCCGCATCAGTGGGTTTTCAGGGGGATTGTCCAGTGAATCGTTTCCATCGCGTCTTGCGCTGCATCGCGTGGTTGCTCGTGCTGATGCTGTCGTCGCCGGCAATTGTCCTGGCGGCTGCGCCGGCTTGCCCGACCATCGGCGTCGCCCCTTTGTCGCTGCCGGATGGTGTCATCGGCAGCGCATACACGCAGGCGCTCAGCGCGACCACCGGCAATCCTCCCATCGCTTTCACGCCGAGCGCATTCTCGGTCGATTCCGGTGTACTCCCCGACGGTCTCGCGATCAGCGCAGGACAAGTGTCCGGCACGCCCACGTCGACTGGCAGTTTCACCTTTGCGATCACTGCCTCCGACGCCGCCAGCTGCAGCGGCGGCCGCGTCTACAGCGTCTCGATCATGTGCGGCAGCTTCAGCATTGCGCCGCCTGCGAATGCCCAAGTTGGGGTCGCATATAGTCAGACGCTCGCCGTGAGCGGCGGTGTTGCTCCCTACAATCTCGCGCTTTCGGCGAGCTCGCCGGCATTGCCCGCAGGTGTCACGCTTGCCAGCAATGGCAACCTGTCGGGTACGCCGCAGCCTGCAACGAGCGGTAGCTATGCATTGCTGATCGATGTGTCCGACGCGGCGTCGTGCAGCGTGACCTCCGTACCAGTCACCCTGGTGGTGGATGAGGCACCGACAATTACCAGCGCTGCGAGCACGACGTTCACGGTCGGCACCGCCGGCAGCTTCAACGTGACCACGACCGGCCATCCGCTGCCCGGTCTGAGTGAAGCGGGTGCGCTGCCGAGCGGCGTCACGTTCAATGCCGGCACGGGGTTGTTGTCGGGTACGCCGGCCGCAGGCACTGCGGGCAACTACCCGATCACGTTTACAGCTTCGAATGGCGTTGGCGCGCCGGCAGTCCAGAACTTCACCTTGACCGTCGACGAAGCTCCGGCCATCACCAGCGCGAACGCGACAAGCTTTACGGTCGGTACTGCGGGCACCTTCACTGTCACCGCGGCGGGAAGCCCGGCGCCGACCTTGAGCGAAACGGGCGCGCTGCCGAGCGGCGTGACCTTCAACGCCGGGACCGGTGTGTTGTCCGGTACGCCAGTGGCGGGAACGGGTGGCACGTATGCGATCACATTCACCGCCACGAACGGCGTCGGCAGTCCGGCGACGCAGAACTTCACCCTGACCGTCGACGAAGCGCCGGCGATCACCAGCGCGAACACGACCGTGTTCACCATCGGTACGGCGGGTACCTTCACCGTAACGGCCACCGGCTTTCCGGCACCGACGCTCAGCCAGACAGGTGCTCTGCCGACGGGCGTCACCTTCAATGCGGCGACCGGTGTGCTGTCCGGAACGCCCGCAGCGGGCAGCGGCGGCAGCTACGCGCTGGTGTTCACGGCAACCAATGGCGTCGGCGGACCAGCGACGCAGAACTTCACGCTCGCCGTCGTCGACGGAGCATTGATCACCAGCGCGAACGCGACGACATTCACGGTCGGCGCCGCGGGCACGTTCACCGTCACCGCGACCGGCAGCCCGACCCCTGTCTTGAGCGAAACCGGCGCATTGCCGTCCGGCGTGACCTTCAACGCCGGCAGCGGTGTTTTGTCCGGCACGCCTGCGGCGGGAACGGGGGGCACCTATGCGATCACGTTCACGGCCACGAATGGCGTCGGTGCACCCGCCACGCAGAATTTCACCTTGACCGTCGATGAGGCGCCTGCCATCACGAGTGCCAACACGATCGCGTTCACGGTCGGTGCTGCGGGCACGTTCAGTGTAACGGCGAGCGGTTTTCCGGCGCCGACACTCAGCCAGACGGGCGCATTGCCAAGCGGTGTCACCTTCAATGCAGCAACCGGCGTGCTGTCGGGCACTCCTGCAGCTGGCACCGGCGGCAGCTATCCGCTGGTGTTCACGGCGACCAATGGCATCGGTGTGCCAGCGACGCAGAACTTCACACTCGCCATTCTCGCTGGCGCGGCGATCACCAGCCCCAATGCGACCACGTTCACCGTCGGCGTTGCCGGCACCTTCACCGTCACCGCGACCGGTAGTCCGACACCGACGCTGAGCGAATCGGGCGCTTTGCCAGCAGGCGTGACGTTCAATGCGGGCACGGGCTTACTGTCGGGCACGCCAGCAGCCGGCACCGGCGGCACCTATGCGATCACGTTTACGGCGACGAACGGTGTAGGCGCACCGGCGACGCAGAACTTTACGCTGACCGTCAATCAGGCAGCGGCGATCACGAGCGCGAATACGACGACGTTCACCGTCGGCACGGCAGGTTCTTTCACGGTGACCGCCACAGGCTTCCCGGCTCCGACGCTGTCCGAAAGCGGTGCCTTGCCCACCGGCGTGACCTTCAACGCGGGCACGGGCGTGTTGTCCGGCACGCCAGCAGCGGGTACGGGCGGCAGCTATCCGATCACATTCACCGCGACTAACGGTGTCGGTGCGCCAGCAACGCAGAACTTCACCCTCGTCGTCAGCCAGGCGCCGTCCATCACCAGCGTGAACGCAACTACGTTCACCGTGGGTGCCGCCGGTTCCTTTACCGTAACTGCAACCGGCAGTCCGGCGCCGGCCTTGAGTGAATCAGGCGCGCTGCCGACCGGTGTCACGTTCAACGCTGGCACAGGCGTGCTGTCCGGCACGCCGGCAGCGGGTACCGGTGGTACGTATCCGATCACGTTCACGGCGACCAATGGTGTCGGCGCTCCGGCGACACAGAATTTCACGCTGACCGTCAATCAGGCAGCGGCGATCACCAGCGCGAATACGACGACGTTCACCGTTGGCACCGCGGGTTCGTTCACGGTGACGGCCACGGGCTTCCCGGCTCCGACGTTGTCCGAAAGCGGCGCCTTGCCGACCGGGGTGACCTTCAACGCAGGCACGGGCGTGTTGTCCGGCACGCCGGCGGCCGGCACGGGCGGCAGCTATCCGATCACGTTTACTGCGACCAACGGTGTTGGTGCGCCAGCAACGCAAAACTTCACGCTCGTCGTCAGCCAGCCGGCCGCAATCACGAGCGTGAACGCGACGACGTTCACCGTCGGCACGCTCGGTTCGTTTACGGTCACCGCCACCGGCAGCCCGCCACCCGCACTGAGTGAATCCGGCGCACTGCCTTCAGGTGTGACGTTCAACGCGGGCACGGGTGTGCTGTCCGGTACCCCTGCAGCCGGCACCGGCGGAACCTATGCGATCACGTTCACTGCAACGAACGGCGTCGGTGCACCGGCGACGCAGAACTTCACGCTGACGGTCAACCAGGCCCCGCAGATCACCAGCGCGAACAGCGTCAGCTTCGCGATCGGCGTGCCCAATACCTTCACGGTCACGAGCACGGGTTTCCCCGCGCCGACGTTGAGTGAAACCGGCGCCTTGCCAAGCGGCGTGACCTTCAATACGGGCACGGGTGCGCTGGCCGGAACCCCAGGTGCCGGCACGGCCGGTGTCTGGCCGATTTCGTTTGGCGCCAACAATGGCGTCGGCGCTCCTGCAAACCAGGCGTTCACCTTGACGGTCACGTGCCCGACGATCAACGTTGCCGGCACGCTGCCGAATGGTCTGTACGGTCAGCCGTATGGACCGCAGAGCTTCACCCAGACCAACGGCATCGCGCCGATCGCCTGGAGTGCGAGCGGCTTGCCCGCCGGTCTCGGCATCGCCGGCGCAACCGGTGTGGTTTCCGGCACGCCGACTACGACGACAAACGGTGTCAGCGTCACGGTGACCGCGACCGACGCGTTCCAGTGCACCGGTACGCTCACCGTCAACAATTTGAAGATTTCGCCGGTTGCGAACGCCGACAGCTACAGCACCTTTGGCAATACGCAGCTCTACGCCGCAACCGCTGGCCCAGCCACACCGTTCGTTCCGTCCGCGACGAACCTCATCACCAATGATGCAGGTCCGGGAACCTTGACGCCGGCCGTGGTGGTGGCGCCGACACATGGCGTCCTCAGCGGATTCGCCGCGGGTGCCTTCATCTACACCCCGACGGCCGGCTACAGCGGACCCGATACCTTCACCTACACCGTGACCGACAGCAACGGCGTGGCCAGCGCGCCGGCAACCGTCACGATCACGCTCGGCCAGGTCGTCTGGTACGTCAACGGTGCCGGTGCGGCGGGCGACGGTCGGTCGGCCAGCCCGTTCAATTCACTGGTCGGCGCGAGTGCTGCACATGCCGCCGGCTCGATGATCTTCGTCGAAAGTGCAGGCGCGCCAACATCGACGCCCGGTGCGATTACCGTGAAGGCGAATTCGACCTTGTGGGGTCAAGGCACGGCGTTGCCCCTGGCGATCCAGAATACGGGTGCAACCACCAAACCGCTGTTGACTGGCACCGTCACACTCGGTGGCAACACCGTGACCGTGAGCTCGCTCGACATCAGCAGCGGCGCGTCCACCGGATTCACCAACACCGGAACGGTGACCGGTGCCGTGGTACAGAACAATGTCACGGTAACCACGACGACGGGCACCGCGGTCAATCTGAGCAATGCGACCGGCGCGTTCACGTTCCGCAGCGTTTCGGCGGGCACGGCGGCATCGGGTCCGACCAACGGCATCCTGCTCAACGGTTCGAGCACATTGACCGTGCTCGGCGATGCGTCGACGAATACCTGCCGCACCGGAAACACGGCCTGCAGCGGTGGCACGATCCAGAAGACTGGTGGCGACGCCATTTCGCTGACGAACGCCAAGGCAGTGCTGTCCCTGATGTGGATCAAGAACAACGCGAACAGCGGCATCAAGGGCACCACGGTGTCGAAGCTCGCTCTCACGGATCTGCTGATCCAGTCGAACACCAATGCGACCGGCGAGCAGGCGGGCATCCTGATCAACGACCTCAGCGATCCGGCGGCTACGGGCACGCGTCTCGAAGTAACCGGTTCGACCGAAGACAACGTGCGTATCCACAACTCGGCTGTGACCGGCACGATCGTGTTCGATGCCTGTACGGTGAAGGACAACAGCACAGCCTCGGGCAATATCGGCGTGTTCTTCCAGACAAACACCACCGGCAACCTCACCGGCACCGTGAAGAACTCGACTCTGTCGGGCAATCGCACGATTGCGTTGCGCGCCGATGCGGGAGACGGTTCGATCGTCAACGCGACGTTCAACAACAATACGATCGCGGTCGGTGCTCCGAATCAGGGCAATCAGGGCATCGAAGTCTCGCGCGCATCGACGTCGACGCTGACGTTCAACATCGACACCAACACGATCACGGGCTCGATCAGCACCCTGATCAATGTGTTCAGCGGCGGTGGCCCCGGCAACGCAACCGGCGACGTGAAAAACAACATCGTCACGGGGACCGGTGTCGGCGGTAACCAGATCGGCATTCGCGTCTTCAACTCCGGCTCGGCTGT
>JBDSBK010000355.1:0-3056 GCA_039921645.1 Dokdonella sp. | reverse complement strand
CGGAAACTCGCCAGGGCCCTGATCGAAATCGCGCCGTCGTCGTTGCAACTGGAAATCGTCGAGATCGGCGACCTGCCGCTGTACAACGCGGACTACGAGGATTCGGGCGTGCCTCCTTCATACGCTGCATTTCGCGAACGCGTGGGGCGTGCCGAGGGTGTCGTCTTTGTGACACCCGAATACAACCGCTCGCTGTCGGGCGCGCTCAAGAACGCGATCGATGTCGGCTCACGGCCTTATGAAACGAGCGTCTGGACACGCAAGCCGGCCGCGGTCCTGAGCGCCTCAACCGGTGCCATGGGTGGCTTCGGCGCGAATCACCACCTGCGTCAGTCGCTGGTATTCCTCGACATGCCCGCCATGCAGCAACCCGAGGGCTACATCGGCGGAGCCGACAAGTTATTCGACGAAGCGGGCAAGCTGACGAACGATTCGACGCGCCGATTCCTCGACAAGTTCGTGCAGGCGTATGCAGCGTGGTTGGAACGCAACGTAGCGACGTGATTCCGCGATTGCGCGTTACGTTGCTCCTCACCGTCACCGTCATCGATCGAAGGAAGATTCATTTCTCATGTCCGCCACGCCCATCACCCTGATCATCATCGCGATCACGTGCCTTGTTTCGTTCGTCGGGTTTTCCAATCCGCAATTGATCAATCGCCTGATTTTGTGGCCGCCGGCCGTCACGCGCGGCAAGGAATACTGGCGCCTCGCCAGCTGCGGCCTCATCCACGCAGACCCGCAGCACCTGTTGTTCAACATGATCACGCTGTATTTCTTCGGTGGCATCATGGAACGTTTTTACACGCAGTACATCGGCGCGATCGGATTCGTCCTGTTCTATGTCGGCGGCCTCGTCGCATCGAGCCTGCCGAGCTATCTCACGCATCGCGACGATCCGAACTACCGCAGTCTCGGTGCATCCGGTGCAGTTTCCGCAGTGCTGTTCGCGTTCATCCTGTTGCAGCCATGGGCAACGATCTATGTGTTCGTGCTGCCGGTGCCGGCGATCATCTACGCGGTGCTGTACCTTGCTTACACGATCTACATGGACCGCAAGAATGCGGACCGAATCAACCACAGCGCCCATCTCTGGGGCGCGGTCTACGGCATGCTGCTGACGATCCTCATCGAGCCGCGGGTGATCGGCGTGTTCTTCCAGAGCTTGATGCAACCCCATTTCCGCATCTGAATCCGACACATCGGAGTCGACAACCATGCCATCGAGCTTGAAGACACCGGCCTACGCCGCGCTCTCCGCTACGTCGCCGCTCGCGGCGTACGCGATCGACCGGCGCGAACCGGGCGTTCACGACGTACTGATCGACATCCTGTATTGCGGCGTCTGCCATTCCGACGTGCATCAGGCGCGCGGCGAGTGGGGCGGTTCGATTTTTCCAATGGTTCCGGGGCACGAGATCGTCGGCAAGGTTGCGAATGCCGGATCCGGCGTGAGCGGATTCAAGGTCGGCGACGTCGTGGGTGTCGGTTGTTTCGTCGACTCCTGTCGCACCTGCGCGCCGTGCAAGGCGGGCGAGGAGCAGTACTGCGATGTCGGCATGAGCCCGACCTATAACGGATATGAACGCAGCGGCGGAAAACTGGACCGAAATCGACCGACCTACGGCGGCTATTCGACGCGCATCACGGTCGATGAAAAATACGTACTTCGCATTCCCGCCGGCATTCCGCTCGAACGTGCGGCCCCTTTGTTGTGCGCCGGCATCACGACCTATTCGCCCCTGCGCCACTACGGTGTCGGCGCCGGCAGCAAGGTCGCAGTCGTCGGGCTCGGTGGTCTCGGACACATGGGCGTCAAGCTCGCGGTTGCGATGGGCGCCGAGGTCACGGTGCTCAGCCATTCTCCGGGCAAGCGCGAGGACGCGTTGCGCCTGGGCGCGAGCGATTTCGTCGCGACACGCGAAACGTCCGCATTCATCGACAATGCCGGACGCTTCGATTTCATTCTCGATACCGTTTCAGCCGCGCACGACTACAACGCCCACCTCGGCCTGCTGCGGCTCGATGGAACCATGGTCCTGGTGGGTTTGCCGGATCCGACGCCACTCGCTGCGGGTCCGTTGATCATGCGACGGCGCCGCCTCGCGGGATCGCTGATCGGCGGCATCCGCGAGACGCAGGAGATGCTCGATTTTTGCGCTGCGCATGGCGTCGCTTCCGATGTGGAGGTTATCGATATTGCGCAGATCAATGACGCGTGGGAGCGCATGATCCGCGGCGATGTGCGCTACCGCTTCGTGATCGATTGCGCGAGCTTGCAGCGGGTCTGATCGAAGCCGACGCATCGCTCGGCTTGCGTGCTGGTGTTCGCGTCGCCAGTGGCGACAATGGCATGGATTTTCAGGAGTGAAGACGATGACATATTCGGGTGGGTGCCATTGCGGTCGTATTGCGTTCGATGTCGACGCAAGCATAGAAAAAGCGATCCAGTGCAATTGTTCGATCTGCAGCAAACGCGGCTATCTGCTGGCCTTCGTGTCCGCATCGCAACTGCATCTGCGTACACCCGAAGCCGACATGACGACGTATACATTCAACAAGCACAAGATCCGTCACCTGTTCTGCCCGGTCTGCGGGGTCGCGCCGCTCGGACGCTCCGATGACGGAATCGCGATCAACGTGCGTTGCCTCGACGACTTCGACATATCGACGCTTGAAGTCCAGGCATTCGATGGACGCAGTCTGTAGGCGAGACCGCTGTGCTTGGGCGCGATCTTCGCGCCGCGCCGGGTTGCGCATGCATGAACTACAAACGCGCACGGCACGAAAATGCGAGCGCGTCGGCGGCGAGTCATGCGTGCAGAGCGGGATTTATCCCGCCATTCCAGGCACGCCAGCCCCGACAACATCGCGGCCGGGGCACGCTTGACGCGCTCGCCTCAACGTCCGACGTTCGCACGCATCGCGTGCCCACGCGATGTTTTGAACGGTAGTTGAAATGATTTCGGCCGATGCTCGCACGGCCTGGCACTCAACGTCGAATCTCGTCGCCCGATCGGATTCGTCGAATGACCGGTGCGACCCGATCCGATGCG
>JBDSBK010000354.1:0-4635 GCA_039921645.1 Dokdonella sp. | reverse complement strand
TCGCGTACGACTCGCTGAGATTGATGCGTCCGGCGCGCAAACTTTTGACTTCCCAGCCTTCGAGGGCGACGCCGGCCTCGTAGTGCTCGTCGATGTGATATTCGTGGCGCGCGCGCTTGTTCTGCGCAATCGTGCCGCCGCCGTTTTTCTTCTCGCTGGATTTTGCTTTTGCCATGTCCGTTACAATGCTTGAATGCGTGACGACTGCGTGAAATTCCGATGATCCAGATCCGTCGCCATGCCCTGGTCCGGCACACGCCGGAGCGGATGTTCGATCTGGTCAACGACGTTGAAGCATACCCGACGCGCTTTGGGTGGTGCGGCGGAGCACAGGTACTCGAGCGTGAAGGCGACCTGGCCCTGACGGCGCGGCTCGACCTGCGGTTCGCCGGGCTGACGCAGAGCTTCACCACACGCAACACGCTTGAGCGCCCGCAGCGCCTGCACATGCACCTCGTCGACGGGCCGCTGCGCGCGCTCGAAGGCGACTGGACCTTCAAGCCGCTCGGCGATGAGGGATGCCGGATCGCGCTGGCGCTCGATTTCGACTACGCCGGCTTGCTCGGCGGATCAGCGTTGCGCCTTGGCTTCCAGGGCCTCGCCAACCGCATGGTCGATGATTTCTGCGCTGCGGCGAACAAGGCGTATGGCTGAGCCGCGCCAATCCGCTTCGATTTCGGTCGAGGTGGCTTATGCCGAACCCGATCGCCAGTTTCTGCGCCGTGTGGATCTGGCGGCGGGTTCCACGGTCGCGGAGGCGATAGCGGCATCCGGGGTGGAACGGACGTTCGGAATCGATGCGGGTCCGCTTGGCGTCGGTATCTGGTCGAAGCCTGTCGGTCGGGAGACGCTGCTCGAAAACGGCAATCGGGTCGAACTCTACAGGCCGCTCAAGGCCGATCCGAAGGAAGCGCGCCGACTTCGCGCGAAACGCGGGTCAGGCAAGCGTCGCGCCGATCAGCCCTGACCGCCCTGTTTCTTCTTCTTGTCGTCTTCGGGACGTTTTTCGTCCGGATACTGGCGCTTGTACTTGCGCGCATCCTTGATCATCTGTTCCGGATCTTCCGGGAAATAGTCGCCATCGATCTTGACCAGCGCGTTGTCCTTGAAATACAGGACAAGATCCTTCGAGGCCATCTTGCCGCGGCCGCGGCGGATCGTCGAAACATAGTCCCAGCGGTTCTGGTCGAACGGGCTGATCACCGCAGGCGACCCCATGACCAGCAACACCTGGCGCTTGCTCATGCCGGGCTTGAGGGACTCGACCGTCGACTTGTCGAACAGGTTGCCCTGCTGCGCGTCGACCTTGTAGATCAGGCCGCAGCCGGAGAGCGGAATGAGGGCGAGAAGGGCAAGCCAGCGAAGACGCATGCGGGTGGAATCCAGAGGTTCGGACAAACCCCGATGATACACTAGCGATCTGAATTGCAAGGTTAACCGTCCATTGCAAGGTCACCAGGGAGGGATGAGGAGGATGAAGGTGGAATCGACCGAACTGCGCAAAGCCGGCCTCAAGGTGACCCATCCGCGCATGCGGATCCTGGAGATCCTCGACAGCGATGACGGCAAGCATTTCACTGCCGAAGACATCTACCGCGAGCTGCTCGGCCATCACGACGATATCGGCCTCGCCACCGTGTACCGCGTGCTGACCCAGTTCGAGGCGGCGGGCATGGTCCTCAAGCACAATTTCGAGGGCGGCCAGGCCGTCTACGAACTCGACCGTGGCAAGCACCACGACCACATGGTCGACGTCGAAAGCGGCAAGGTCATCGAGTTCTCCAGCGAGGAGATCGAACGGCTGCAGCACGAGATAGCGGCGAAGTACGGTTATGCGATCGAGGATCACAGCCTGGTGCTGTATGTCAGGCCGTTGAAGAAGCGCTGACTGGATTTCGCTGAAGAAGGGTTGCGGCTGAAGCCGCTCTTACGCTGCAAAACCGTCTGTAGGAGCGGCTTCAGCCGCGATGCTTTTGGATGCGGTCAGCCAGATCGCATCCCAAAACGGGTAGTCGCCGATGCGAGTAACCAATCCCGCGCGTACCGGGTTCAACACGATGTAGCGCGCCAAGTCGACGACATCTTCTTCGGAACGAAGGGCATGGTCGTGGAATTCGCTTGCCCACACCGATCCGGAGCTTCCGTTCGCCAGATTCACGGCGCGTGCCGTGGTGCCTTTCAATCGACGCACAATCGCCGAAAGCGACTCGCTTGCGCCGAGTTCGATCAAGCCGTACCAGTGGTCGGGCATCATTACCCAGCACAACAGTCGGGCTTCGCGCCAAAGGTCAGGGTGAAGCAGGGTTCGCGTGGCGGTCAACGCTACTTGCCAATCTGCGAACTCCCTGCGACGGGATGCAGTGGTGAAAGTGATGAGGTAGATGCGGCCCGGTTCGCTGCTGCGACTAAGTCTCAGCCGAGATCGACCCTTGGCCGGAAAAATGGGAGAGACCATCCGGAGCAGCATCGCGATCTCGATGTCATCCGGAGACGGGAGTAGGACGATTTCCATGTAGGAAACACGCTTGAGCAGCATCGCGGCTGAAGCCGCTCCTACGAGAGCATTTTTGTGCGTTGGACCCCTTCAGCCGCGATGCTTCTCGCGTTCACGCGGTGCCGCTGAGTTCGCGAGCATCTGCTTCGCATTCGCCAGCGTCTCGCGCGTGATCTCGATGCCGCCGAGCATGCGCGCGACTTCCTCCTGACGTGCCTTTCCTTCGAGCGGATCGATGCGCGTCTCGGTTGAGGCGCCGTCGGTCGACTTGCGCACGGACAGGTGGCGATGACCTTGCGCCGCGACCTGCGGCAGATGGGTCACGCACAGCACCTGGCAACGCGCACCGAGTGCGCGCAGCTTCTGTCCGACAACCTCGGCGACTGCGCCGCCGATGCCCGAATCGACCTCGTCGAACACCATCGTGCCGATCGTGTCGCTGCCGAGTGCGGCGACTTCGATCGCGAGGCTGATGCGGGAAAGTTCGCCGCCCGAGGCCACCTTGCGCAGTGCGCGCGGCGGTTGACCGGGGTTTGCGCTGACCAGGAACTCGCAGCGTTCGTCGCCTTGCGGATCCGGTTCGCCGCCGGTCTGGGTTTCGAGTTGCACCTCGAAGCGGCCGCCGCGCATGCCCAGTTCCGCCATCAACGAGCTGACCGACGTGCCCAACGTCTGCGCTGTCGCTGCACGCTTCTTGCCGAGCTTTTTGGCTGCGGCGGCATAGGCCATCGCAAGGCGCTGTTGTTCCTCGCGCAAGGTCGCGATGCTCGCACCGGCGCCGCGCAGGCTGTCGAGCTCCTCACGCAGATGGTCTGCATGTGCCTTCAGTTCGGGCATGCGCACGCGGTGCTTGCGCGCGAGTTCATGCAATTTGCCGAGCTGCGCCTCGGTTTCGGCGAGGCGTTCAGGGTCGAGGTCGAGCGCGCTCTGATAGCGCGCAAGCGCATCGCCGGCTTCGGCGAGCTGGATCTGTGCCGCATCGACGAGTTCGCCAATGGGCGCGAGGCGCTCGTCGAGGGCTGCCAGATGCGCGATATCCGTCTGCGCCCGCGCGACGAGGCCGAGCAATGCGAATTCACCGTCGCCATCGAGCCGGTCGGCGAGGCTTGCGCAGCCCTGCAGCAACTGTCCGGAATTGGCGAGGCGCTTGTGCTGTTCCTCCAGCGTGCCGAGTTCGTCGGGCCCGATGGCGTGGCGATCGAGTTCGTCGACCTGATGGCTCAACCATTCGATCCGTTCGGCGTGGTCGGCGCCGCGCGACAGTTCGCTGATGCGCGCGCTGGTGTCGCGCCAACCCTTGGCGATGCGTGCGACGTCGGCCAGCTCGGCTGCGTGTTCGCCGAACGCATCGAGCAAGCTGAGCTGCTGCGCGCGATCGAGCAAAGCCTGGTGTTCGTGCTGGCCATGGATCTCGATCAGGCTCGAGGCCAGCGTTTTCAGTTGGGTTACCGTGACCGGGCGACCGTTGATCCAGGCGCGCGAACTGCCTTCGCTGCGGATCACCCGGCGCAGCTGGCAGGCGCCGTCCTCGTCGAGATCCTCGGCGATCAGCCAGTCGCGCAGATCGTCATGCGCCGCGAGGTCGAACGCCGCGGCCAGTTCGGCGCGTTCGCAGCCATGGCGCACCATCGACGCCTCGGCGCGCCCGCCCGCGAGCATGAGCAGCGCGTCGACCAACAGCGACTTGCCCGCGCCGGTTTCACCGGTAACCACGGTCATGCCGGGACCGAAGGCGATTTCGGCTTCGCCGACGATCGCGAAATCCTTGACGTAGAGACTTTCCAGCATCGGCTGCGTGCAACTCCTGTAGAACCGCGGAACGCTAGCACGCGCGCGTTTCGCGGCCAAGGCGCGCGATTGAATTTCGGTGGTATCGTCCCTATTGAAGGTTGCACAGGCGCTTGCTAGCGTCGGCAGCATTGTCGGCGCTCTGCGCCTTGCCGGACCTCGATGAACATCCCAGCCCAGCACCTCGATGCGCGCGCCCGCCAATTGTTGCGCACCCTGATTGCGCGCTACATCGCGGAAGGCCAGCCCATAGGCTCGCGCACGCTGGCGAAGGCGTCCGGACTGGACGTGAGCCCTGCGACGATCCGCAACATCATGTCGGACCTCGAGGAATTCGGACTCGTTGCGGCGCC
>JBDSBK010000353.1:0-2800 GCA_039921645.1 Dokdonella sp. | reverse complement strand
CAGCGGTTTCGCACGCGGTCGCGGATCGAGAAGGCGAAGTGGTTGCTCGCGACGACGGCGATGCCGGTGACGGGCATCTGCTGCGAGGTCGGATTCGAGAGCCTTGGCAGCTTCAGCGATCTCTTCGCGAAGACGGTTGGCGTTTCGCCGACACGTTTTCGCGAAGAAGCCATCGACAGCGACGGCGCTCTTTCGCAGAAGCATTTCCCCGGCTGCCTGCACATGATGGCGGCGCTGCCTGCCGACACATTGCGCAAATCCCGAGAAGCGCCGGACAACGCAGAGCGATAGCATTGTCCGATCCATCCGACGGGAACAGGCGATGCATATCAGGCTGACCAGCATCATGGTCGACGACCAGGACAGGGCCGAGAAGTTCTACACCGACGTTCTGGGCTTCACCCGAAAGACCGTGATCCCGATGGGCGTGTATCGCTGGCTAACGGTCACGGATGCAGACGGCATCGTGGAGCTGTCGCTGGAACCCAACGCCAACCCGGCAGGCAAGGCGTTTCAGGACGCGATGTTCTCGCAAAAGATTCCGGTGGTGGCATTTGAAGTGGACGACATCGACGCGGAGGCCCAGCGGCTGAAGCGCATGGGCGTCGTATTCACCACGGCGCCGATGAAGGCCGGCGCGGTGACCCTCGCGATCTTTGCCGACACTTGCGGAAATCTGGTGCAGATCTATCAGCACACCTGACGCGGGAAACGGAAACCGGGCCAGCGTCTTTATGCCTCTCTTCGAGATCGCCACGACAACGCCACGCGGAAAGGTCGACTTAACCTGCGGTTTTCAATTGGCGGAAGACCGCGTTGAAAAAAATGAAGTGGAGCGAACCGGATCCATTCGATTCGGATGCTGCAACTTCACTCGAAGTCATCAGCAAAGATCAGGTCCGATTGCAGGCGCAATACCGAGACGCCCACACCACCGCTGACATAGGTGCGACCGGCGATGACCGGTTTGCCAGCGGACAGGACCATCGCCTGCGCCTCGTCCTGTGACGTGGATAGTGTGTAGCGTGCCACCCCATTGCCATCGAACGTGTTGTCGAGGCTGCCATCGGGTAGCGTGCGTGCGACATAGAAATCGATGCCGCCGGTGCTGTCGATGAAACCTGCGGCAATCGCTCGGCGATCGCTGCGCAAGGCCAGCGCTTCGATCCTGCTGCCGTTGTCGCGAGTCAGCTCGCGCAAGCCGACATCGCCGTAGCTGGTGTCGTAGGTTCCATCCACGGTCAGCCGGATCAACGCCGTGCGATTGAGTTCGAGAGGCACGTAGTTGGCCACCGCAACAACCAGGGCATCGCCGCGGTCGATCGCGATGGCCGTCGCGCCCCAGTTGACCTCGGCGGTAGCGGGCAAGGTGAGGAATACCACGCCATCGCCACCACCAAACGTGGCGTCGGCTGCGCCGGTCGATGTCATGCGAACGAACAGCGGTCGATGGATACCGTTGTCGACCGTGGCTCCGGCCAGCACGATGCGGCCTTGGCGGTCGATGCCCATTGACCAGAGCGCATTCGGTTGCGGCACGCTGACCTTGGCCCAACCATTCTGGCCGAAGCTGGTATCGGGTGTGCCGTTGCCATCGACGCGCAATACGACGGCGCTGTACGTCTCGCCGCAATTGATGCAGTAGCCGCCGAACAGAAACTTGCCGTCCGGTTGGCGTGCGACTCCGCGCATATACAAGGAACCGTTCGGCCACGGGCTTTGGCCCGCGCCGATCGAGAGTTTGCCGGCAACACCGAAACTTGTGTCCACGCTGCCCGCGGCCGTCAACCGAACCATCGCTGGAGGCGCCTTGGCGGTGATTTCTTCCGCTACTTCGGCGTTCCCGAGCAACATCAGCTTGCCGTCGGACAGCGGAAACACGCCGTACAACCTGTCGGAGCCATCGGTCACATAGTCGAATGCGATGCTGCGATAACCAAGGAAGCCGAACGTGATATCGAGCCCGCCGTCTGTGCGCAGCCGGGTGATCGCGAAATCGCGATTGCCGTTCCCGCGATTGATCGTGGCGCCCACATAGACCTTGCCATCGACCCCGATGCCGAGACGGGCATCCTCTGCGGATCCGCCCGCCCACTCGACATAATTGACGCCATCGCCGCCGAATGACGTGTCCGGATCGCCGTCGGCGGCATGCGCGCCTGCAAGCGAGAGCGTGGATGTCAAAAGGAAAACGATCAAGCGCGGAATGTCATGGAACCGCGGCATGACGGAACGCATCGTGAGTCGATTCATGGCCAGCATCTCGTAAGGGTTTCTCTTTCCACGGAAGGTCGTTCGGGCAGGGGCCATGTTTCCGGCCAAAGTCCCGAAGTTCGCGAACGAACAGCGGCGCGGAAGCTCTTCCCACGCCGATACTCAAGTCTTGGGCTTGACGACGTTCGTCTTGAACGTTGCGTCGATCTGCACCGACATCTCGGCCGTCGTTGAACGCAGGCTTCCTTCGAGCGGCTTGGCGCCGCCGCCGGAGATTTTCGCCTCAAGGCCGAACTTTCGCGTGGCGAGGTATTGCTCCTTTTTCCCGGCCTTGTGCGCATTGATGCTGACGCGCTCAGCGCCGACAAGGACCATGGCATGCGTTACCGCATCCAGCCGGTCGTCGTTCAGAAGCGCCACGTACGGATCAGACGAGGCAAGCGCGGCAGACAGGTCGATCGGCGCCTCGGTCAACAGAACGATCGTGAAGGGTTTTCCGTCGTGACCTGGCAATTCCAGAGCATTGGCCACGTTCAACGATACCGTCGTGCCATCCAGCGTCATCTTTCCCTGCGCCTCGCCCGCA
>JBDSBK010000352.1:0-10470 GCA_039921645.1 Dokdonella sp. | reverse complement strand
GCTCGAGTGTGATCGACGTCGATCTCAACCATCCGCTCGCCGGCAAGACGCTCGCGTTCGATGTCGAGATCACCGATGTTCGTGATGCGACGGAAGAAGAAATCGCGCATCGACATGCGCACGGCGCAGGCGGGCACGAGCACTGAGGGCAGGGAATGGGGAATGGTGAAGAGGGAACAGTCGAAGGGCACTGTCGAATCGAACGTGCTTTTCCGCTTCCCGACTCAGTATTCCCGGCTCTAAAGCACGCGCTTTCCGTAAACGAAATGTTCGCGCCACCAGGTGCCGTCGATGCTGTCCAGACGCACGGTACCGCCGCTGTTCGGCGCATGCACGAAGCGACGCTCGCCGACATAGATGCCGACGTGACCGACACGGCCGTCGGTCGCGAAAAACACCAGATCGCCCGACTGCAGCGTATCGACCGCGAGTTTGCGCTCGCTGAGATCGCTCATTTCGGTTGACGTGCGCGGCAGCTCGACTCCGGCGGCGTCGCGGAACACATAGTCGACGAGGCCGCTGCAGTCGAAGCCGCTTTGCGGTGTATTGCCGCCCCAATGGTAGGGCGTGCCGACCAGGGCGATGGCGCGGAACAGGACTGCGTTTGCGGCATTGGCGCGCGGCGTACCTGCCATCAGGGGCGGCTGGGCGCGGGGCGGCAAACTGCTGCAGGCGGCCAATGCGATCGCAAAGGCCGGGAAGGCGAAAAAACGTCGGAGACTCGTCACCCGTCTAAATTCGCCGACGGACGGCTGAGTGTCAATGTTCCTTGAAAGCCGGCGGGGGCGGCCAGATCAGGCCGCGCTGCCGCAAAGTGTCAGTTTTGGACGTGCCGGAGCCTCGTTGACGGGTTCCGCAAGCGAAGGAACGAGCAAGGAATGCAAATCTTTGACAGTTTCCTCGAAACGGGCGAGGCGGTCGTTCGCGGCAACGGAAACGGCATGCGGAACGTTGCCGGCATCGATCAGACTGCGCACCATGGCGCGTTGCGGCTCGCCGAAATCCGGATCCTGCAGCGCTTCGTCGAGTGCGCAAACCAGGGCGGCCAACCAGCCGGAATTCGGAGCCCGCAGCGCAAGCAGCAGTTCGTTGGTCGATACCTTCATGGGAATACCCGGCGTCCGTGGTTCATGGCTGTCGTCGATGCACTTTCGGTGCCAGTTCCCACCCGGCAACTGGGGTAGTCTGGCCATTCACGGAGCGAGGCGGCGCTTATGCGATTGACGACTTTCACGGGCGGCGTGTTGCTGGCGGCTTTGCTCGCCGCGTGCGCCACTTCGACACCCTCGCTGCGCTCCGGCCGCTACGACTTGATCGTGCGTCATGGCCTCGTCTATGACGGAACCGGCGGAGCACCGCAGCAGGCGGATGTCGGAATCCGTGGGGATCGCATTGCAACCATTGGCGACCTTTCCTCCGTGCGTGCACGGCGCGAAATCAATGCGCTCGGCCTTGCCGTCGCGCCGGGGTTCATCAACGTGCTTTCCTGGGCACCGGATGCGCTGATCGTCGATGGACGTTCCATGTCCGACATCCTGCAGGGCGTAACGTTGGAGATTTTCGGCGAAGGCTCGTCGTACGGACCTTTGACCCCAGCAATGAAGAAAGAGATGGTCGAGCAGCAGGGCGATATCAAATACCCGGTCAGCTGGACGTCGTTGGGCGAATTCCTCGCGCATCTCGAGAAACTGGGCGTATCGCCCAACATCGCCTCGTTCGTCGGCGCGAGCACGGTGCGCCAGAACGTGCTCGGCAATGCGAATCGCGCTCCATCGGCGAGCGAACTTGTGCAGATGCAGGAACTGGTGCGTGCAGGCATGCGCGAGGGCGCACTCGGCGTCGGTTCGGCGCTGATCTACTTTCCCGGTAGTTACGCGGGCACCGACGAACTGATCGCACTCGCGCAGGCGGTGGCGCCTTTCGGTGGCGCGTACATCTCGCATTTGCGCAGTGAAGGCGATCGCCTGCTCGAAGGCATCGACGAGCTCGTGCGCATCGCGAAAACCGCCGGCATCCATGGCGAGATCTACCATCTCAAGGCGGCGGGTCGCGACAACTGGCCGAAGATGCAGGCGGCGATCGAGCGCATCGGCAAAGCGCGCGCCGAAGGGGTTTCGATCGGCGCGAACATGTATGCCTACACCGCCGGCGCGACCGGACTCGATGCCTGCATGCCACCGGCGGTGCAGGAAGGCGGACTGGATGCGTGGGTCGAACGGCTCAGGGATCCGCATGTGCGCACTATTCTGATCGCGCAAATGAAGAAGCCCGGCAAGGATTGGGAAAATCTCTGCTACGCGGCCGGCGATCCCGGCAACATCCTGCTGATCGGTTTCAGGAACGAGAAACTCAAGGCGATGACCGGCAAGACTCTCGCCGACGTTGCGAAATTGCGCGGTACCTCGCCGCAGGAGACCGCCATCGATCTGGTCATCGAGGATCACGGACGCGTCGACACCGCGTTCTTCCTGATGGACGAAAACAACGTGAAGCTCGGGCTGTCGCAGCCGTGGGTCGCACTCGGCTCCGACGAAGGTTCGTACGTACCGCAGGGCGTTTTCCTCAAATCGCAACCGCATCCGCGCGCATACGGAAATTTCGCACGCTTTCTCGGCCGCTACGTGCGAGACGCGCATGTCGCCACCTTGCCCGATGCGGTACGCCGACTGTCCGCGTTGCCCGCCGACAATTTCAAGATCAGGGATCGCGGCTATCTCAAGAGCGGCTACTACGCCGATCTCGTCGTCTTCGACCCTGCGACGATTGCCGATCATGCGACGTACGATGATCCCCGCCAATTCGCAACCGGCGTCAGCGAAGTCGTTGTGAACGGAGTCGAGGTTGTGCGCAAAGGCAAGCACACAGGCGCGAAACCAGGCCGTGTCGTTCGCGGGCCGGGCTACGCGACAAGTGCTGCCGCACCGGCCGCGCCATCCTCCTGACGGGGCAAGGTTCGACCCGAAGCATGCGTCTGGCTGGCGAGAGATGAGTCATCGCGGCGAAGCTAGCCTTTACAATCGCCGCCCATGACTCGACCTGCAACGGATGTACTGATACTCGGCGGCGGCGTGATCGGCCTCTCCTGTGCGGTGAGCCTGCTCGACGCCGGGCGCAGCGTTATCGTGCTCGATCAAGGCACCGCCGGCTGTGCAGCGTCGCACGGCAATTGCGGCACGCTGACGCCAAGTCATGCCGCACCGCTCGCGACGCCGGACACGCTGCGCAATGCGATCGGCTGGCTGTTCAAGGCGGATGCGCCATTGCGGATCGGGCTGCGCGCGGATCCGGCATTGTTGCGCTGGCTGTTCGGCTTCGCGCGCAACTGCAATTGGCGCGCCGCAGAGCGCGCGGCCAACGTCAAGGCACCGTTGCTGCTGCGTTCGCGCGAACTGATCGAGGAACGGGTGCGGCGGGAACAGCTGGATTGCGAATTCGACGCCATCGGTACCCTCAACGTGTACCGCGATGCGAAGAAGTTCGAGCACGCACGGAGTCTGCTGCAGCGCTTCGCAGATCTGGGCGTGCGTGCCGAAACGCTCGATGCTGCCGCGACGCTGTCCCGCGAGCCTGCACTTAAACCGGGTTTGGCTGGCGCGTTCTTCCATCCCGGCGACGCGCAGGTGCGGCCTGACCGCTACGTCGCCGAGCTTGCTCGCATCGTGCGCGCGAAAGGCGGTGTGATCGAGGAACACACGCGTGTCGACGGCTTCGTGCGCGACGGCGCTCGCATTGCGCACGCCTCGACCTCGAAGGGCAGCTTCAGCGGTCGCGATGTCGTGCTCGCACTCGGCGCATGGTCACCGCAACTCGCGAGTCAGCTTGGCCTGCGCATTCCGATCCAGCCAGGCAAGGGCTATTCGATCACCTATACGCGGCCGACCTGCTGTCCGCGCATTCCACTTACCCTGAAGGAGCCAAGCGTCTGTGTCACCGCCTGGGAATCGGGCTATCGGCTCGGCAGCACCATGGAGTTCGCGGGCTACGACAGCACGCTGAACCGCACGCGGTTGGATGCGCTGAAGCGCGGCGCCGCGGAGTTCCTGCGTGAACCGGAAGGACCGACCGTCGTCGAGGAATGGTACGGCTGGCGACCGATGACCCCTGACGATCTACCCGTGCTGGGAAGGGCGCCGGGAGTGGACAATCTCACGCTGGCGACCGGGCATGGCATGCTCGGAATGACGCTGTCGGCGGTGACCGGAATGCTTGTCAGCGAAGTCGTCACCGGCAGGTCTGTTTCGTTCGATCTCGCGCCGTTTGCCGCGACGCGTTTTCTCTGAATCACCGAAAACCACATTCCATCGAAATCAAAGGTCGTCATGTTGAATCGCCACTCGCTTTACGCCATCGCACTTGCCGTCGGCGCGTGTTTCGCTTCCGAAACCCGCGCAGGCGAGACGGCTGCGAATCCCGTCGAATTCCAGTGGGGTGCGAAGATTCCGTTGCGCGACGGTGTCAAACTCAACGCGACCGTGTACAAGCCGCTCGGCCAGAAGCAGCCTTTGCCCTGCGTGTTCACGTTGACGCCGTACATCGCGCAGAGCTACCACGAACGCGGCATGTACTTTGCGGCGCATGGCTATGTGTTTCTCGCCGTGGATGTTCGCGGTCGAGGCAATTCCGAAGGCGAGTTCACGCCGTTGCTGCAGGAAGCGAAGGACGGACACGACGTGGTCGAATGGCTTGCGACGCAATCGTATTGCGACGGCAAAGTCACGATGTGGGGTGGCTCCTACGCGGGCTACGACCAGTGGGCAAGCGCAAAGGAAATTCCGCCGCATCTGGCGACGATCGTGCCGGTGGCATCGCCGAAGCCAGGCATCGACTACCCGATGGCGCACAACATGTTTTATTCCTACGACACGCAATGGCTGACTCTGGTCAGCGGTCGCGCGTCGCAGGAGGGCATCTTCGGCGACAACATGTTCTGGAGTTCGCAATTCAAGCGCTGGTTCGAGGCGAACGCGCCGTTCAAGGAGCTCGACCGATACGTCGGCAATCCTTCGCCGCATTTCCAGACGTGGATCTCGCACCCGGCACAGGACGCCTACTGGGACAGCTTCAGCCCGACACCGGAGCAGTACGCGAAGCTCGCGTTGCCGATCCTCAGCATCTGCGGACAGTACGACGGCGATCAGCCAGGAGCGCTCGCCTACTACCGCGAGCACATGCAGTTCGGCTCCAGCGAGGCGAAGGCGAAGCACTATCTGATCATTGGTCCGTGGGACCACGCGGGCACGCGAACGCCGAAGGCCGACGTGGGCGGACTCAAATTCGGGCCGGCTGCATTGCTCGACATGAATGCGCTGCACACGAGCTGGTACGACTGGTCGATGAAGGCGGGTGCGAAGCCCGAATTCCTCAAGGACAAGGTCGCCTTTTACGTGACAGGTGAAGAGGCCTGGCGCTACGCGCCGACCCTCGGTGCAGTCAGTGCGAGGCATGATGCGTGGTATCTCGATTCGGTCGCGAGCCGCGCGAACGACGTGTTTGCGGCGGGCGACCTCACGCAGGACAAACCCGGAAGCGGCAAGGCCGATCGCTATGTCTACGATCCGCTCGATGTCAGTTCGGCGAAATGGGAAGCCGAGGAAGCGACGTCGGAGAACGGCCTCACCGATCAGCGCGGTCTCATGATGAATGCCGGCAAGGCGCTCTTCTATCACACACCGCTGTTCAAGGCGGATACCGACCTTGCCGGCTTCTTCAAGCTGTCCGCATGGATTTCGCTCGATCAGCCGGATACCGACATCACGGTCAGCGTGTTCGAGGTCAAGCCCGATGGCAGCAGCGTATTCCTGAGCAGTGATGCGCTGCGCGCACGCTACCGTCACGATCCGCGCACGCCGGTTCTCGCCAGACCGGGCGCGATCGAGCGCTATGACTTCGATCATTTCACCTTCGTCGCGCGGCGCATCGCCAAGGGTAGCCGTCTCCGTCTGGCGATCGGTCCGATGAATTCGATGTATGCGGAAAAGAACTACAACAGCGGCGGTATCGTCAGCGAAGAATCTGCCAAGGATGCGCGCAAGGTGACTGTGAGCCTGTATCACGACAGCGCGCATCCCAGTGCGTTGTCGCTGCCGATTGCGGCCGCTTCGTCGGCGCCATCGAAGTAGATGGGACGGATATTGTTCGGCTGACGCGAAGGCGGAGATCCATCGATGGACAACGGACACTTCGATCTCATCGTGCTCGGTGCAGGCTCCGGCGGTATCGCGATGGCGATTCGTGCTGCGCGTCACGGTGCGAAAGTGGCGGTACTCGAACCCGGCGCCCTTGGCGGGACCTGCGTCAACGTGGGTTGCGTGCCGAAAAAGGCAATGTGGATTGCGGCGGAGCTCGCCGAAGCGCAACAGCTTGCACACGAAGTCGGTTTCGATGTGACGCCGGGAACGCTCGACTGGGAAGCCTTCGTCACGCGGCGCAACCGATACATCGCGAATATCCACGTGAGCTACCGGCGTCGTTTCAGCGATCTGGGCATCGCCCTGATCTGCGAGCGTGGCGAGTTCCTGGCTGCGAATCGCATCTCGGCCGGCAAGCGCGAACTGAGCGCCGAACATGTACTGGTTGCAACGGGTACGCGGCCCCAGCGATCGGGCATCGCCGGTGCCCGACTGGGCATCGACTCGGACGGCTTCTTCGAGTTGCGCCATTGTCCACGTCGCGCAGCGGTCGTCGGCAGCGGCTACATTGCGGTCGAACTCGCCGGTGTGCTGCGCGCGCTGGGTGCGGAAGTAACCCTCGCCGCGCGCGGCGATCGACTGTTGCGCACGTTCGATCATGAACTGGGTGAGGTGCTCGCGCACGCGATGCACGCGCGCGGGATCGCACTCGCGCTCGGACGCAATCCGGTCGAGGCCACGCGCGATGCGGATGGCTACACGCTGCATTTTTCCGACGGCGAACCCGCGCGCGGTTTCGACGAACTGATCTGGGCCATCGGCAGGACGCCGAATACGGTGAGCATCGGCGCGGATCGTGCCGGCATCGCGCTGGACGCGAACGGATTCATCATGACCGACGAGTGGCAGAACACGACCGCGGCGAACGTCTATGCCGTCGGCGACGTGAGCGGGCGCGTTGCCCTGACCCCGGTCGCGATCGCGGCGTCGCGCCGACTTGCCGATCGCGTGTTCGGCGGCAAGCCCGATGCGAAGCTCGACTACGCGAACATCGCGACGGTCGTCTTTTCACACCCGCCGCTGGCGACGGTTGGTTTGTCCGAGGAAGACGCACGCAAGCTGCATGGCGACGCGGTCGGAGTGTACCGCTCGAGCTTCCGTCCGATGCTGCTTGCGCTCGCGCAGCGTGAGGAGAAGACGTTGATGAAACTGGTCTGTGTCGGCCCCGAGGAACGAATCGTCGGCATCCATCTGTTCGGCACTGCCACCGACGAGATCGTGCAGGGCTTCGCCGTGGCGCTGAAAATGGGCGCGACGAAGGCCGATCTCGACGCAACCGTTGCGATCCACCCGACGTCCGCCGAGGAACTGGTGTTGATGTAACCGGCGATGCGATTCGTGTCATCCACGAATCGCTGTATCTCTACTGTCATGCCGCGACGTCGTCAACGGGCAAGCGCGCTCATTGCGGCGCGCGCTTGCCCGCAACGGATCAGTAGAAGTCGTGTTGCTTCGGATCGGGCTTTTTCGTCTGCTCGCTCGCTCCCTCGACGGCCTTCGTCTCGCTGATCGGGCCGACGGTCGCGGTGCCGATCGGGAACGGCGAATTGCGCCACTCGAACTTCGGGTCGTATGGATTGTCGCTGTCCCGCAGTTGGCGATACGAAATCGCACCATCTTCGCTGCCGCCACCGAGCAGCATGCCGCCCGATGTTGCGAAACCATTGACGGCGGATTTCAGCCCGCCCGGACTGTTGACCGGCTTCACCGCAACGCTCGCTCCACCAACTTGCAGGTTGCCGACGGTGCCACCCACGTGCGAGCCCGTCATTGCCGCGCGCACTTGCGCCCAGCGCATCTTCGCGCGCGCCAGCGCGACCTCGTCGCCGTAAGTCGGCTTGAGTTCACGCCAGATCGCGTTTGAGTGGGTGAATTCGTCGGGCGTGAGTTCGGCGTAAATCAATTCGCGTGCCTGCACATACTGTGGATCGTTGCGCTCCGAAGCCAGCGCCATCCACGCCATCGCGCGCTGCCGATCGACGGGGATGCCCTGGCCTTTGAGATACATGATGGCGAGGTTGTACTGCGCAGGCTTGTACGCCCATGAGGCCGCTACCTGGTACATGTTGACTGCGAACGAGTAGTCCTTGTGCTGAAACGCGTGTACTCCGCGAAAATAGAATTTTTCGCCGGGCCGTGCATCATCTTCCGGCGTCGCGTAGTTCCAGTTCGCCGGCCGGTTGACGTTGTCGCTGGAGTCGTACCGCGTCGGCAGGTTGTCGCTTTGCGCGAATGCCGGAACGAAGGTCATGGAAATCGTGCACAGAAAACCGAATGAGATTGATCCGTGAATCGTCATGAACTCCCCCTTTTTTGTCGGAGTGCGGCTGCGAGAGCGTTACGTCGGGAATTCTTCGGTTGGCCAACCCGCCAGTGCTTGCATACCCAACAATCGCCTGTCCCATGGCGACGCGATAGACAATCGGAATTCGCCAGCGAACATGCGCTTGCTGAAAACGATCAGAAGTAGTCGTGATGATTCGGGTCTGGCTTGGCCGTCTTTTCGCTCGCCCCGCGCGCATCGGTTTCGCTGACCGGGCCGACGGTGGTCGTGCCGATCGGAAATGGCGAGGTGCGCCATTCGAATTTCGGATCGTAGGGATTGTCGCTGCTGCGCAGCTGGCGATACGCGATCGAGCCGTCCTCGCTGCCACCCGTCAGGAGCATGCCGCCTGATGTCGCGAATCCACTCATCGCCGACTGCCCGCCGACCATGGAAACCGGTTTCACGGCCTGGCTCGTCCCGCCGACGAGCAGGTTTCCGACCACGCCGCCGACGTGCGAGCCGGTCATCGCCGCGCGCACCTGCGCCCAGCGCATCTTTGCGCGCGCAAGAGCGACATCATCGCCGTACGTCGGCTTCAATTCGCGCCAGATCGAATTTGCACGAGCGAATTCGTCGGCACTGAGATCGGCATACAGCAGTTCGCGGGCTTCGACGTATTGCGTATCGTTGCGCTCCGCCGCCAGCGCCATCCAAGCCATCGCTCGCTGGCGATCGACCGGCACGCCTTCACCCTTGAGATACATGATCGCGAGGTTGTACTGCGCGGGCTTGTAAGCCCACGATGCCGACGTCTCGTACATGTCGATCGCGAACTTGTATTCCTTGCGCTGAAGTGCGCGGACGGCCTGGAAATAGAATTTCTGCCCGGGTCGCGCGTCGTCTTCCGGTGTAGCGAACGTGTGGTTCGCGGGTCGGTTCACGTTGTCGCTTGAATCGTAGCGTGGAGGGAGATTGTCGCAGTGCGCGAGCGCTGGATCGGCCGTGGCGAACAGAATGCACAGCACGCGGGTCGATTTGAAACCGCCGATAGGCATGTACGTCTCCTTCTTTTTGGAGTGCTCCAGCAACAACGCCACATCCGCAACGACCCACGGAGAAGGCGTCCATGCGTGCGTATCGACCAACCGTTCGTCAGTGTCACTGCGCACATCAACAGGGACGATGGTGCAGGCGCGTTCGTCGCATCGTCGCGATTCGCGCATCGGCCGGGGTGCATTGCGAACGGGGCGCGGCATGTCGCCGGCGCCCATGCATTGCAATTCGCCGCGCGTGCGCGCGCGGTCGACGTCGACGGATCAGTGTCGGCGCTTGCCGTCGTTGCCGGGAGGTTCTGCGTCGCCGCGAGAGAAGATATCGACCGTCAGGGCAAACGTTCTCTGCTCGCCCGGGCGCATCGCGCCGACACCGACGAGCTTGCGGTCGATCTCTTCACCACGATCGTTGCGGATCGACAGCACCATCGAGTACTCCCAGGCCGCACCATCGGAGGGATGACGCAGCGTGCCTTCGACGCGCAGAGCGGACGTCGTCTGCTGCGCGCGCTGCGCCACCGCCACGGGATCGAATCGCAGATGGTGCTGACACGCAGGACAGACGTTCGAGCTCTCGAGGATGGTCGACTTGCAGTGCGGACAGATGCGCGTCGTACCCGCCGCAACGGGACGTGTCGAACTCACGCTGCGGCGCCGCTCTCCGAACCGTTCCTGTGGCCCGGTTTTGCCGCATTCTTTTCGTCCCATCCAAATTCGGCTTGGCCGCGCATGCGCGACCCGGCAGCAACGGTCAGCGAGCCTGCTTTCAGATCTCCGATCAGGACGCCGCTCTGTTGCAAGTCGACTTGCGCAGCGCCTTCGATGTTGCCCTCCAGCTCGCCGGCGACGGTGACTTTCTTCGCACGTACGCTGCCGTTCAATTTCGCGTCTTTCTCGATGCTCAGGTCACCCTGCACATTCACGTCGCCCTTGAACTTGCCGGCGATGCGCACGTGGCCCGAGC
>JBDSBK010000351.1:0-9463 GCA_039921645.1 Dokdonella sp. | reverse complement strand
CCATCGGCACGATGAACGGTTCGGCATTTCCATCGTCGCCGAAAATGCCGTCCTTCGGTGGAAAGATCATGCGCAAGCCGATGATGAACAGCACGATGCCACCGGCGATGCTGACCGATTGCTGCTTTAGCTGGAGCAAGGCCAGCATGTACTGACCGCAGAACAGGAATACGAACAAGACCACGAGAGCGATCAGCAGTTCGCGTGCGAGGACGAAGCGACGGCGCGCGGGTGCGACTTTCTTGAGCAGCCCCATGAAAACCGGAATGTTGCCGAGCGGATCCAGGATCAGGAACAGCAGGATGCCGGCGGAAACGGTACTCATCGCGGGTTCCACGGTGCCTCCAGAAGAATGCCGACTCGCTGGTTCATGCCGCATCCTCGCGCAGGTCGAGGATTGCGCCACGCAAGTGCCGCGCGGCCGGTCCCAGCAGACCGGCAATGGCGTCCGCCGCGAACGCGGGATCCGGATGCTCCAGCGTATTCTCGCCGTAGTAGGCCGCACGGCGCAGTGCGGTGCGCATCGGGCTCGGCAACACGGCATGCGTGCGCACATTCGAACTTTCTGTTTCCTGGTGAACGATCGACGCCAGCCCTTGCAACGCGTGCTTGGCGACACCGTAGCCACCCCAGAACGCCTTGCCGACGCGCGCCAGATCATCGAATACGAACACGATGGCAGCGTCGTCTGCACGGCGCATCAGCGGCAGGCAAGCCTGGGTCAGCAGAAATGGCGCCGTGAGGTTGACCTGCTGCGTGCGCGACCACTCCTCGGATGTCTGCTGGTCGAACGGTTGCAGCGTGTCGAACTGCGCAGCCGCGTGCACGAGACCATCAAGGCGTCCAAACTCGCGTTCGATCGCGGACGCGAGCTCGGCATGATCCTTCGGCGTCGCCCCGGCCAGATCCATCGGATACAGCGCGGGTGTCGGTGCGCCAAGTTCAGCAACTTCGTCGTACAGCGCTTCGAGCGCGCGCACCTTGCGCCCCAGCAGCACCACCGTCGCGCCGGCCGAAGCAGCTGCGAGTGTCGTCGCGCGGCCCAGGCCACCGGTAGCGCCTGTGACCAGCACGACGCGATCGCGCAGCGACTCCGCAGCGGGCGCGAGGACGCCGTCCGCCGGCCGCATCAACTCGAACATGCTTCAGGCCTTCTGCGTGTCCTGCACCAGGCGTTCCAGTTCGCCCGATTCGTAAAGTTCGAGCGCGATGTCGCAACCACCGATCAGCTCGCCATTGATGAACAATTGCGGAAAGGTCGGCCAGTTCGAATAACGCGGCAGGTTCGCGCGCACTTCGGCATCCTCCAGCACGTTGACCGAATGATAGTTGGCGCCGACAGCCTTGAGCGCCTGCGAGGTGCGGCTTGAAAAACCGCACATCGGAAATTGCGGCGTGCCCTTCATGAAAAGCACGATCGGATGCGATTCGAGCGTGCCCTTGATGCGTTCGATGACGTCCATTGCTTACCTGATGCCTTGCGTGACCGCTGTGCTGCGCGGAATTTCGCAGTTTAGCAGTTCACGTGCCGCGGGGCCGGATATGCTGCCTCGATGGGTACGCGCGTGCAACGCCGAGATCGAAACAGGCGCATGAATACGCGAAAACGAAAAACGCCCACCTCGGGCGGACGTTTTGTACATCCTGATAGACTTCAAGACCCCTACCCCATCGGCAAGGACAGTCTCATGGCGATCGAACTTCCCGCGCTTCCCTGGGCGCGCGACGCGCTGGCTCCGCACATCTCGGCGGAAACCATCGACTACCACTACGGCAAACATCACCAGACCTATGTGACCAATCTGAACAATCAGATCAAGGGCACTGAATTCGAGTCCATGTCGCTCGAAGACATCATCAGGAAATCCAGCGGCGGCATGTTCAACAACGCGGCTCAGGTTTGGAACCACACGTTTTACTGGAACTGCCTGAAACCCGATGGCGGTGGCGAGCCCAGCGGGCGCCTCGCCGATGCGATCAACAAGGCGTTCGGCGGCTTCGCACAATTCAAGGAAGAGTTCACCAAGACCAGCGTGGGCACGTTCGGCTCCGGCTGGGGCTGGCTGGTGCAGCGCGCGGATGGAGGCCTCGCCCTCGCGAGTACCTCGAACGCGGGAACACCGATCACCGGCTCGGACAAGCCGCTGTTGACCTGCGATGTATGGGAGCACGCCTACTACATCGACTATCGCAACGCGCGACCGAAATACCTCGAAGCATTCTGGAACCTCGTGAACTGGGACTTTGCCGCGAGCCAGATGGTCTGATCACCCGCGATGTCCACAAAACGGAGAAGCCGCCGTTTGGCGGCTTTTTCGTGCCCAGGATCGCAAGGCACGCTCAGCATTGGATACATGCTAGGGGGGCGATATGCGACGCCACCCGCGAATGCTTGCGGGAAATTTGCAACTTGCGGCTCACATGCTGTTGGTGGAGAAGCGTGCAGACGGACTAGCTGCACACCGCGTTGCTACGATGCCAACGAAGCGACGGCATGAAAGACTTGCAGCTTCCGAACAGCGACCGATGCGCGGACGCACGCTCAGCGAAGCGCAGCGATGACGGGAGCGATCTGCCCCTCTCGTCCCAGCGCAGCGCCGATGCGCGTGAGACGCTCGATCATTTCACCTGCATCGTTCGCACACACCGTGGCGTGTCCGACTTTGCGTCCAGTGCGCGGGCTTTTGCCGTAGTCGTGCCAGTGCGCGCGCGGCTCCGCAAGAATCGCGTGCGCCGGCGGAAGCGCGCCAACCCAGTTGAGCATCACGTTGATGCCGAGTGCACCGGTGTCGCCGAGCGGCAGGCCGAGCACGGCACGCACGTGGTTTTCGAACTGGCTGGACGGCGTCCCTTCGATCGTCCAATGCCCTGAATTGTGCACGCGCGGTGCCATCTCGTTGCCCAGCAGCGCACCGTTGCGCACGAACAATTCCAGCGCAAACGTTCCGACATAATCGAGACGCTCGGCGATGCGCCGTGCATGCGCGTATGCAATCGGCGCGAGTGCGTCGCTGTCGGGAGCCGGCGCGAGGCTGACGGAAAGAATACCGTCGGCATGCCAGTTCTGGGTTAGCGGATACGTGCGGAATTCGCCGTCGCGTGAACGAACGCCGATCACCGACAGCTCGCGCTCGAACGGCACGAAGGCTTCGAGGATCGATGGTGCACCGCCGAGCGCAGCCCATGCGGCTTCGACGTCCGCGGGTGACTTGATGCGGTACTGGCCCTTGCCGTCGTAACCGAGGCGACGCGTTTTCAGGATGGCCGGCGCGCCGATCCGTTCGATCGCCCGCGCGAGGTCGGCAGCGCTGTCAACGATTGCGAATGCAGGCGTATCCAGACCGATTTCATGGAACAGATTTTTCTCCGCGAGCCGATCCTGCGACAACGCGAGCGCGTGGGGATTCGGAAAAACCCGGGTGTGCTCGGTGAGCCAGTGCGCTGTCTCGGCTGGTACATTCTCGAAATCGAACGTGGCTACGTCGATGCGACGGGCGAAATCCGCGAGCGCCGCAAAATCACGCCAGTCGGCGCGCAGCAGCGGCGCAACCTGACCAGCGCAGGCATCTTCGGCGCTATCGACCACCAGAAAACGCAATCCCAACGGCGCACCGGCAAGCGCGAGCATGCGTGCCAGTTGGCCGCCGCCCAGGATACCGATCGTGCTCATGCGTTTGCGCCGGGGTCAGGCTTGGCGAGTACGGTCTCGGTCTGTTCGCGGCGAAATGCATCGAGCCGCGCAGCAACGGCCGCATCCGTCGTCGCCAGCATTGCGGCAGCGAGCAGGGCCGCGTTGATCGCGCCGGCACGCCCGATCGCAAGCGTCGCGACGGGAATGCCGGCCGGCATCTGCACGATCGACAGCAGCGAGTCCAGTCCGTTCAGCGCATGCGACTGCACCGGCACGCCCAGGATCGGCAGGCGCGTCTTAGCGGCGAGCATGCCGGGTAGATGAGCGGCGCCTCCCGCACCGGCGATGATAGCGACGAGGCCGCGAGCGACCGCCCCTTGCGCATAGTCGAACAACAAATCGGGAGTCCGGTGTGCGGAAACCACGCGCGACTCATGGGCGATGCCAAGCCGCTCCAGCGTTTCCACCGCATGACGCATCGTTTCCCAGTCCGACTGGGAGCCCATCACGACGCCGACTCGCGGCTGTCCGGTCGCATTTTCCGTCATGGCAGCCACACACTTAAATCGCTATTGTACGCGTATTCTGCGGTGCACCAGCCCGCCACGACCTGCGCACCCCATGGACAAACGCCTGCTCGACATCCTTTGCTGCCCGGTGACGAAATCGCCGTTGCGGCTGTTGAACGAAACCGAGCTTGCCGCATTGAACAGTGCGATCGCTGCCGGTGGCGTCGTGAGCGCGAATGGCGCGCGCATTCAGGGCGCGATCGCCGAGGGCTTGATCACGCGCAACGCGCGCAGCATCTATCGCGTGGACGACGATATCCCGGTGATGCTTGCCGACGAGGCGATCGCCACTTCGCAAGTCACGAATTTCCCCGTCGCCTAGCGCAACCCGGAACACAGCGTGACGTCCATCACACTTTATGACCGATGCCGCTCTATCATGACCTCTCGTTCGATTTGGCATGAAGCAGCTCGACCAAGCGCCGTACGGAATCACCAATGACTGCCGCCAAAGACACTCCGAATATCGTCGACTTGCAGCAGCGCCAGGCCATCGGCGGCGGCTCGGATCGGCTCGGCGACCTGCTCAAGCTCGTGCGCGGCATTTCACTCAAGCGCATCAACGGGCTTGTCGGCACGCTGTTCGAGAACGTCGACGACGCCTTGTTCGATCTCGCCGAACGTGCCGGCAGCAATGCGATCCAGACCGAATTTTTCGATGGCATGCGCGAAGTGCGCAAGAAACGCCAGCTGGTTGAACGTCTGTTCCAGGAACACGCGACTAAGGCTTTCGGCGAGTTCGCGGATGGCAAGCTGAAGGCCGCGAAAGCCGACATGGCCCCGCAGCATAACGGGGGGCTGTCCCTCGTCGACGATACCGAACTGGAAGAATCGCTGGCTGTCACCAGCATGGTCGCCAAAGCGGAAAATCGCTTGCAGCGTTCGCTCTATCAGATCAACCAGCGACTTGCGGTGTTGATAGGCGGTGCCAAGGTCGAGGACGCGAACAATCCGATCGGCCCGGCCGTGCTCGGCAGTGCATTCCGCGTCGCAATCCACGAATTCGAAGTGAACGTTCAGGTCAAGCTGATCATCTACAAGCTGTTTGATCGCTACGTGATGGCGGGCTTGGACCCGGTCTACGAAGAGGTCAATCTCGAGTTGATCCGCGCCGGCGTATTGCCGCAGGTGCGCCATATGGCGCAGACAGGCAACCGACCGATGCCGCCCGCGGGCAGTATCGATCCTCGCGGTGCGATCGGCATGCCGCAAGCCGCACAGGGCATGGCCGGCTACTACGATCCGGCAGCGAATGCATTGCAGGCCGAGATCTACCACACCGTGCGCTCCCTGCTCGCCAATCGCCACGCCAGCGACGGCTATTCGTCGGCTGGAACCGACGCTGGCGGCGGCGTGGGTCTCGGGTTGCCGGGCTTGAGCGCTACCGACTTGCTCAGTGCGCTGACGATCCTGCAAAGTCAGTCGATCGCAATGCAAGCCAAGGCGGACAGCGTTTCGGATGCGGCCCAGGCGGTACAGCAGATCAAGCGCGAATTGCTCGATCAGGTAAGCAAGCTTTCCGACGACGCCAAGGAACGCCGCGTCTCCAATGCGGACGAGGACACGATCGATCTCGTCGGCATGTTGTTCGAATACATCCTGCAGGATCGCAACCTGCCGACGCAGATGCAGGCATTGTTCGGTCGCCTGCAGATCCCGTATCTCAAAGTGGCAATCCTCGACAAGCATCTGTTCGCGCAGAAGTCGCATCCCGCGCGGCGCCTGCTCGACGTTCTCGCTGAAGCCGGCAAGAGCTGGTCCGAGGACTCCGATCGCGACCAACGCGTATTCGGGCGGATCAAGGCAGCGGTGGAAACCGTGCTGCGCGATTTCGACGACGACGTTGGCGTATTCGAGCGCGAACTCGCCGGATTCACCGACTTCGTCGACCAGCACCAGAAACGCGCCGAACTGGCCGAGCAACGCGCAGCCGAAGCCACGCGCGGTCGCGAGAAATTACAGGAAGCACGCCGCACGTCCGCGCGCGAAATTCTCAAGCGCATCGATGGTCGCAACCTGCCGCCCATCGTGCACACAGTGCTGTCGCGTCCGTGGGCGAACTACCTGGTGCTGACCCTGCTCCGTCAAGGTGACGGATCGGATGAATGGCGCAATGCGTTGCGCTTTGCCGACGAGTTCGTCTGGAGCGCACAGCCAAAGAACAACGAAAGCGATCACACGCGCCTGCGTGCGTTGCTGCCGCAGCTGGAGAAAGCACTGCGCCATGGGCTCACCACCGTCGCGTACCACGAAAGCGATGTGAAGCAGCTGATGCAGGAGCTGTCGCAATTCTACCGCCGCTTGCTCGACGGCCAAAAAGTCGAAACGAAGACCGCGCAGGAAGTGATTGCGCAAAACGTGGCGCCCGCCGCCCTCGCAGTTGCGTCGGCAATCGGCTCGGACGAGCAATCCGCGGCAACGGAAAGCGCTCCGGTGGTTACGCAGAGTCCGGTCGAAGAAGTCGTACTGAGTTCCGCCAATGCCGAATCGGATGCAACCGCCGAGATTCCGGCCGAGGACGACGAGTACGTGCGTGCCGTACGTGAGCTGAAGGTAGGGACCTGGATCGAATTCGTCGACGAAAGCGACAACCGCGAACGCGCGAAATTGTCGTGGATCAGCCCGATCAGCGCGAAATACCTGTTCGTCAATCGACGCGGGCTCAAGGTGTGCGACAAAACCGTCTCAGGCCTGGCGGTCGAGATGCGACGCGGCAGTGCGATCGTGCTCGAGGAAGTGCCACTGTTCGACCGGGCGCTCGATGCGATCGTGGCGCGCCTGCGCCACGCCAGCGACGAGACCGCCAACAGCGCGTCGGTCGCTGCAACGACGGCGACGGCGACGGCACCGCCGCCCGCACAGGCCGCGACCTGAGTTCGCCGCATACGCCGACCTTGCTATCCTGCGCGTCCCGAAATCTGCAGCGAGTACGTCGCACGTGACAACGCCAGTCGTGGTTCCGCCCTCGCACGAGCTGATTGCGCGAGACGTCCGTCGCGCACTCGAGGAAGACATCGGCTCCGGCGATGTCACTGCGGATCTTTTGCCTTCGGCGACGCGCGCACGCGCGCGAGTGATCACGCGCGAAGCCGCCGTGCTGTGCGGGCGCCCATGGTTCGATGAATGTTTCCAGCAGCTCGACCCCGCCACCCGGATCGAATGGCACGCCGACGAGGGCGAGCGCGTTGCGGCCGGCGCTTTGCTATGCCACATCGAAGGGATGGCGCGGAGTCTCGTTACGGCGGAGCGTTCCGCGCTCAACTTCCTGCAAGCGCTGTCTGGCACGGCAACCGTGACTTCGACCTATGTCGAAGCGGCACGCGGCACACGCACGACCATTCTCGACACGCGCAAGACCCTGCCGGGCCTGCGCATAGCGCAAAAATATGCGGTGCGTGTCGGCGGTGGAAGCAATCACCGTATCGGTCTCTACGACGCGATCCTGATCAAGGAAAACCACGTTGTGTCCGCAGGTTCCATCGCCGCTGCGATCCGGCGCGCGCGCGCGCTGCATCCGGATTTGCTGGTCGAGACCGAAGTCGAAAATTTCTCTGAACTGCGTGAGGCGCTCGATGCCGGCGCCGACCGCATCATGCTCGACGAATTCGAATTGCACGAGCTGGCGCAGGCGGTGGCCGAAGTCGGCGGTCGCGTGCCGCTGGAAGTATCAGGCTCGGTCGCTCTCGATCGCGTGCGTGCGATTGCGGAAACGGGTGTCGACTATGTCTCGATCGGAGCGTTGACCAAGCATGTGCATGCGATAGACTTGTCGATGCGTATCGAGCTGGTCGACGTCTGATTTCGATCAAGCCAGAGTCCACCAACCCCGGACAAGTCGCCTTTTCAGCGAGAAGTTCTCGCGAAAGCTGAAGACGGGGATGCGGGAGGTGTCGTGTAACGGTGCACCAACCATTGCGCTGTTTTCAACGCATGCCCGCGCATTCGGGCATGCTTTGAAAAGCCTTGGTCAGCGTTTGTGCAAAAACATGCGCTCAAATCTTGCCAAGTCCATGCAGCACAGCGAATGCCACGAGCGCCAACGCAACCACGCCGATCACAATCCACAGCGTCGATGAACTACCCGCTGCTGCTGGCGCCGGAGTCGCCGCCGGCTCGACGCGCGCGCCGGCCGACTGCTGCTTCGCATCCATGCCAGGCGTCACCAGCAGGAAGCGCACGGTATCCAGACGCAATTCCTCGCCCGCTTTGAGGAGGCCTTTCTCGACGCGCTTGCCGTTGATGTAGGTACCGTTCGCAGAACCCATATCTTCGACGTGCACGCCGTCGGGTGTGACCTTGAGACGGACATGCTGGCGCGAAATTTCCTCGGCCGGCACCGGGATATCACAGTCGGGCTGACGACCGATGACCGCATTGTCCGTCACGGCGAACGTCTTGCCGAAGGTCGCGCCCGAAACTCCCCGCAGCAGAAACCTCGGCAGAGCCGCGCGAACGCGCGTGCGGCCATCGTCATCAACCGGCATTCTGGCCATCGACGCCACGGGCGCTGGTTTGCGCTCGCTCGCGCTCACCGAGCAGCCGACTCGACCGAACACCAGCAGATCGCCTTCGTTGATCGCGGTTTCACCGACAATCTGGCGTCCGTTGAGCACGGTGGGTGCTGCGTCGAGCGCACGTGCCACGACGGCGCCCGCCGTTGCCGTCATTTCGCAGTGCCGCGGTGCTACGCCGGGGGCCGACAGCACGATCCCGCATTCGGTGCTGCTGCCAATCGATGTAGTGCCGTCCGCCAACTCCACCGGTGCGTGTTCGCCGCCAGGAAAGACCAGTTTCATCGAACCCCCAAGATGCGCCGACCGCGCCGGCCTGGCACGATTGTAACGGTGCCTGATTGTAACGGTGCATGCTGCACCTGTGCTCGTTCTCGGCCTGGCTCTGCGGCTGCGCCGCTCGGATTCCGCCAACGTCGACCGCCACACTTTTCAATTTGGCGCCCGCCAAGCTTGCCTGCGGCACCGGGCAACCCCACACTGTAGCGATGACAGCCACCTGGATTTCCCTGCTCGCCATCAGCGCCCTCATCTGGGCCTGGATGGACGCTCTAACCGCGCGCGAACGCGCCATTCACGCGGGGCGTGAACTCTGCCGCGAAGCCAACGTGCAATGGCTGGACCAGACCGTTTCGCTCAAGCGCCTGCGTATTGGCCTGCGCGATGGCCTGCCAACCTTCCTGCGCCGCTATGGTTTCGAAGTCAGTCTCAACGGCAGCGATCGCCATCGTGGCCATCTCGACCTCAGCGGA
>JBDSBK010000350.1:0-3519 GCA_039921645.1 Dokdonella sp. | reverse complement strand
TCGACACGATCGTGATCTGTGCCGGGCAGGAGCCGAACCGCACGCTGCACGCGGAGTTCGCGAATGCCGGCATCGCAGTGCATCTGATCGGCGGTGCCGATGTCGCCGCAGAACTCGACGCGAAACGCGCGATCGATCAGGGCACGCGACTCGCGGCGACGCTTTGATCGATGCGTCGCGCGGGTACGCGGCGTTCAGAGCACTGCACCGCTCGACAGATGCGCGGCCCACGGTCCGAAGTCGAGCACCTGGTTCGTGTAGGTTTCGACGACCGCACTGAACGGCCGTTGTGCGGATGTGACGAGGATCGCCTGATGGCGCAACAACGCACGCGGAATGCGCAGGAATACCTCAGGGGGCGATGTCGGCTTCATCTCCCACCCGGGCGGCAACGGCGACCACAACAGATCCGCGCTCAGCGTGCGGCGCTGAAATCCTAGTGCGCGCACGACTTTTCCAAAGGGCTCGTCGCTGTCATCGAGGCGCTGATTCATCTCGGCGGTGAGCCGACTCGGCACATACCAGTTGTCCGCCTCGGACAGCACGTGTTCGCCGCAAACGAGCTGCACGTGCCGATAACCGAGTGGTTCACCGGCATCAATCGCCAGTCGCGCTCGCAGATCCTCCGGTATCGGTTTCGCGTCGACACGCATGCGTCTCGCAACGATGCGCGCCGGCTGCGCGAGATGATGCATTTCGCACCAGCGTTCCAGCGTCAGCGTCGCGCTGTCGTGGCTGAGCAGGTCGGCGTTCAACGTCTGCACGAGCGCAAGAACCTGCGTTCGCGCGAGCCGATCAGACTGCGGCGTCGCCTGCAACGCGGCGCAACCGGAAACCAGAGCCATCAATGCCGGCATCAGCAATGCCGAATTCGGGTTGCGAAGGCGGACTGGGCGTGCCGTGAAGATTCGCGACCGGTCGAGTTCGTACATACTTGGGTTGGCCTGGATGCGCGGCGGGATTGTACGCGCGCAACCTGCATCGATTCGCGCGCCTGCGTTGTGCGGCGACCGGGGACTACTGCATGCAACGTCTGCTCACGCTGGTTCTGTCACTCGCCCTCGCTGCGTGCGCCACGACGACGACATCGCGCAATCGGGCTCCTGCATCGTCGCCGCAGTTCTTCCATATCGAACCGGTTGCGCCGGTTTCCGACTTGCTTCCGCTCGCGCTCGCCGCATCGCCACCGCTGGAAAAAGGCGACTTCCGGGCAAACGATCTGGTCGAATTGAGCAAGCTCGATGCTGGGATCAAGCTCGACATTCGCTATGCGACGTCGAACAACTTCCTCCGTACCCCGCTCTACAGTCAGGCGCGCGCGTTCCTGCAGCGGCCGGCAGCCGAGGCTCTTGTGCGCGTGCAGCGCGCGCTTGCGAGCGAGGGCTACGGCCTGCTGGTGCATGATGCGTATAGGCCGTGGTACGTGACCAAGCTGTTCTGGGATGCCACGCCGCAGGACAAGCACAACTTCGTTGCGGATCCTGCGAAGGGCTCGCGTCACAACCGCGGCTGCGCCGTCGACCTGACGCTGTATGAGCTCAACAGCGGTCGCGCGGTCGAGATGACCAGCCTCTACGACGAAATGTCCGAACGAGCCTATCCGACCTACGCGGGCGGCAGCGATGCACAACGAGAGCGGCGCGATCTGCTGCGACGGCACATGGAAGAAGAAGGCTTCGCGGTCTATGAATTCGAGTGGTGGCACTTCGACTACCGCGACTGGCAGTCGTTCGCGATCCAGAATGTCCGTTTCGAGGCGATTTCTCCGTCGCGATGATCGTCGCGCCGAGACCGGCCGCTTTCCTGGCACACCGCGATGCAGCGAATCGGGAAGCGACGCCACACTGGCAGCCGGCGTGACTTCCTGCGCGCGGTTGTCGCGAAGGAACGCTGTGTTTCCCCGACAGTCACATTCGGACCTTGAATAGCGAGCGAGCGAACGCCAGCATAGGGAGCCCGCTTACCCAAGGAGATGTCATGAAGCTCTACTACTCGACCGGCGCGTGCTCACTGTCCGACCATATCGCGCTCGAATGGATCGGCAAGCCATACGAGACGCAGAAACTCAGTCGCGAGGAACGCGGGACGCCCGAATTCAAGAAGCTCAATCCTGCCGGGGCCGTGCCCGTGTTCGAGCAGGATGGCTGGGTGCTGACGCAGAACGCGGCAATCCTCAACTACCTCGCTGATACGTTTCCGGAAGCCAAGCTCGGTGGCGATGGCACGCCGAAGGGCCGCGCTGAGGTGAATCGCTGGCTCGCGTTCGTCAATTCAGACGTGCATCCGGCGTTCAAGCCGCTGTTCGGCGCGACCGCTTACCTCGAGGACGCAGCGACGATCGGCAAAACCAAGGACCATGCAAAGGCGACGTTGCGTACGCTGTTCGCGCGCGCCGACGCCCAGTTGGCGGGACGCGACTGGATTGCGGGTTCGCGCTCGATCGCCGATCCGTACCTCTACGTCGTATTGCGTTGGGCGAAGGGTCAGGAAATCGATCTCGGCGGCCTCGACAATCTCGCGAAATTCGTTGCGCGGATGGAAGCCGATCCGGACGTGCAGAAGGTGTTGAAGGAAGAAGGCCTCACCTGACGCTGGCAGGCGATCGTTCGGCACCGTCGCCGACAGGCGCGGTGCCGGACTTCGTCAAATCCTGACGTAGTGTTCGCTCACTGGGCAATTGCGGCGCGCACGCCTTTTTCCCAGTGCAGCGCATACTCGCGCGTGCGTGCCTTGGCCACCGCTTCAGCGATGTCCGGCAACAACTGCTCGAGTTCCGAAAAATCAGCACACCGTTCGATCTTCAGCTGCGTGAAAAAGCCGCGCAGGCCCAAGTGCTGGCGAACCGCTTCGGACATCAATCCGCTCAGCAGACTGTAGCGCGCCGCAATGTCGGAAACCGTATTGGATGGCTCGGGCTCCGGCGCTTCGCCAGCACCTATCAGCTGCAACGCCAGCAATTGTTCGAGCGCATCCGCAGGCCCGTGAAGGCCCTCGCCAAGGCGACGCAGCGACGCAGCGTCCCGCTTTCCGTCGACCAGCAGCAGGATCGAGCGCAGCGTCGCTGGCAATTTGTTCGCCCGCGTTTGCATCTCGGCCCGACCGGCTTCAGTTTTCGCTGGAAAATCGCTGTCGCGCATATCCTTCCCACGTCCGCCGCCATCGCCCATCGGAATACCTCCTCGCATGACTCTGACCAGGGCAATGCAAACGAGATGCCAAATGCCCGTTGTGAGGCCAGGCCTCAGCCGCGGCGGTCGATCGGCACAAACGCAAGGTCTTCCGGACCGATGTAATTGGCGCTGGGACGGATGATCTTGCCATCGATTCTCTGTTCGACCACGTGCGCGCTCCAGCCCGAGGTGCGCGCGATCACGAACAGCGGTGTGAACATTGCCGTGGGCACACCCATCATGTGGTAGCTGACGGCACTGAACCAGTCGAGGTTGGGGAACATCTTCTTGATCTCCCACATCGTCGATTCGAGGCGCTCGGCGATGTCGAACATCTTCATGTTCTTCT
>JBDSBK010000349.1:0-3987 GCA_039921645.1 Dokdonella sp. | reverse complement strand
CCGATCTGACCGAAACGACATCGCTCGACGAAGCGAATGGCGTCATGAAGGCGTTCGCCGACGCGCACAAGGACGCAGTTTGGGTGCGCGGACGCGGTTGGAACCAGGTGGTGTGGAGGCTCGGTCGTTTTCCGACGGCACAGGAGCTTGATCGCATCGTCGCGGATCGACCCGCGTGGATGCGTCGCGTCGACGGTCATGCCGGCTGGGCAAACACCGCTGCAATCAAGCTTGCGGGTGTCGACAAGGAAACCCGCGACCCCACCGGGGGACGCATCGAACGCGATGCGCAAGGCAATCCCAGCGGCGTGTTCGTCGATGGTGCGATGGATCTGATCGAGAGCCACCTGCCCGCACTCACCGACAGCGAAGCGGCGAAGGCGCTGGATGCGGCGCTTGCAGAAATGGCCAGCGTCGGCATAACCAGCGTCGACGATCCCGGCATCGATTTCGACACGTATCGCTTGTATCGGCATTACGCCGACGAGCACAAGCTGACGACACGCATCTACGCAATGATCGGGGGCACCGACGAAGACTTCGATGCGATCAGCAAAGACGGCCCCTTGATCGGCTACGGCAACGATTTTCTAGACGTCCGCACGGTGAAGCTCTACGCCGACGGTGCGCTGGGCAGCCGTGGTGCTGCAATGCTCGCGCCGTATTCGGATGACCCGCATAACAGCGGCTTGCTGTTTCACTCCCCCGACGACATGAGCGCGATGATCGGCAAGGCGCTCGGAAAGGGTTACCAGGTGTGCGTCCATGCGATCGGCGATCGCGCGAATCGCGAAGTGCTCGATGGTTTTGAAGCGGCGTTCAAGGCACGAGGCGGGATGGAATTTCGCAATCGCGTCGAACACGCACAGGTCGTCGCGCTTGAGGACATCCCGCGATTCGCGAAGCTCCAGCTCATTGCCTCGATGCAGCCCACGCACGCGACCTCCGACATGAACATGGCCGAAGATCGAATTGGCACCGAACGACTCAGGGGTGCGTACGCCTGGCGACGGTTCCTGCAGCAAGGCACGGTCATTGCGGGCGGCTCCGATTTTCCGGTCGAATCATCGAATCCGTTTTACGGCCTGCACGCCGCGGTGACGCGCCAGGACCACGAGAACAGACCGCGCGGGGGCTGGAAGTCCGATCAGAAAATGTCGCTCGTCGAAGCGCTGCGCGCCTTCACGCTCGACGCCGCGTACGCCGCGCATCACGAGAAAACCCTGGGTACGCTGGAACCGGGCAAGTGGGCCGATTTCGTCCTCATCGATCGCGACGTGTTCAAGATCACGCCGGAAAAAATCTGGTCGACGAAGGTGCTCGAAACGTGGGTCGGCGGCAAACGCGTATTCAAGCGTGTCGAAGCCAACACCCCTCGCGCATGACATCGGTATTGCGAGTTATTGTTTAGCACTCGTATTGCACAAAGCGGATTACGCAATGCATCAAAGCCCTGCAGCGATGGACCTCTGAAAACACGATTTCGCGCCTGTCACCGCAGGCGCGAAACCGGATTTTCGTCTTGAAGGCGCGTATCAGCGATTGCCGCCATTTTCGCGCGCCAGAATATCCTTGGCCTGACGCTGGTGATCGTGCAATGCCGGCAACATGGTGTCGGCAAAGCTGCGGATGTCGGCGTCTTCGCTGTGGTCGCGCGCGCCCTCGTACATCACGATCAGGTCATCGGTATTCGTGACCACGTCGTTGACGTATTCCTGGTCGAGTGGACCACGACGATCAAGCAGCGCGTCCGCTTCGCCTTGGCCCTTTGCGGTGACGCGGTGCGCAAGGTCGACGTGTTTCGCGGCCGCCAGCAGGCGCAACGCACCGTCGGCCTTGGTGTAGCTGCGAACGATGTTGTCGGACAGCGAATGGACGCCGGGATTGCGCGCGCGCGACCCGGCGCGCTTGGCCAGCATGAGCTGATCCATGTTGGCGGCGTCGACGGTGGTCAGGAAATCCACGTCTGCGCGGGACATCTCGCCGCGCGGGACTTCGTCCGCATGCGGAAGCTGCGCGATCGCGCCGCCCGCGAATGTCGCGCCGACGAACAGCAGTGAATAAAGTCGGGTCCGCATCATGAAATTCTCCTCGGTGTCGTTTTGACCTGTCGACTATCCGGGACGGATGCTTAACCGGAAACATCGAACGCTGAGACCGATCAAATGTCGTTCAGTTTCGGATACGCGTTGACGCTATTCCTCTTCCGATTCATTCATGTGCGACGTTTTCAAGTTTGCAGAGTGAGGGCGAGAGCTGCCACGCAGCAAGCGCATGCGCAAGGCGTGTTCGTCTGACGCATCGACCGGTTGCACGAACAGCGTCTTGCCTGCGACCCGGCTCGCGATCGGCACGCCGTCGCGATAGAGCACGCGCGAACTGACGACGCGCGGAACCTTGTCGCCCGCGATCAGGCTGCCGACCAGGTTGAGCGGATCGGCGCCGCAGACACAGACGAAGGTTTCGTTCGGCGGGCGCTGGCGCATGCTGCGCAACGCGGCGATCGCATCGGGCAAGGCGAACTGCTCGCCCGCCACGCCAGCAATGAACCGACCGCCGCGGATTTCACCGCGCGCCTCGAGACGGTGATACACGCGCAACAGCTCGCGCCATGGCGGCAGCCAATCGGCTTCGTGCGCGAGCAGGCGCCAGCACACCACGCCATAGCGCCGGAGCAATACCTGCGCCGCATGCTCCAGGGCTTCCGCATCGAATTTCGGCCGATGGTTCTTTTCGTCCTCCTGCGGCGCGCGGCGGCGCACGAGCGACCAGCGACCCGCATCCTCGATGCCGAACAAGGCGCGACGACGCCCGTGCTGGCGTCGCGCCGATGGTCGCTTCGACGACGGCACCAGCAACGCGCGCAGTCCGCTGAAACTGTCCGAATTGATCAGGCCGGCAGCAACGAGTTCACCGAGCGCGTTCTCCAGTTCGGTATGCAACAGATGCGTACCGCCGAGCAGCTCATCGAAGAATGAAGCGCCGTGCGCGGTCAAATAATCGGCAACGGCCTGTGCGCGCGACGACAATGGCAGATCGACGCCAGCAGCGAGGCCGCCGAAAGAAAGCCATGCGTCACGCTGACGACGCTGCAACAGCACGGTTGGCGTTGCGCGCACGGGACCTCCCGCACGTTCGCCGACAACCGCCTTGCGACCGCGGAGGCGCGTCCACACTACCCGCCCGGCCTGACACAACGCGTCCAGCCACGCGATTTCGTAGGCGTCGACGCGTGCGGGCAGGATTTCGCTTTCCCATGCGGACGCGGCGGCTTCGAAGCCTTCCAGTTGCGCGAGAACGCCGGCCAGCGCATCCGGTCCGGTGACCTGCGTTCCTGGCGCGACACGCTGCCACTCGAACAGGAAGCGCATGAAGTCGCGCGCTTCGACCGGCTCGATCTCGCGTCGCAGGCGATTGACCGTGTAACGATGGATACGTGCGAGCAGATGCCGCTCGCACCATTCGATCTCGCTTTCGACGTCGAGCGCCGACACCGAAAAACGACCACGCATCACATAGCCGTCGGACTCCAGCGCAAGCAGCGCAACCTCCACGTCGATCGGCGCGATACCCAGCGAGCGTGCGAGTGCGCTCACGCGCACGGGACCCAACGCCGTCAGGCGCGCACGCAACACATCGACGAGCGCGTCCTCGCGCGTCCATGCACTGGCGTATTCGGTTGGCGCGTCGATGGCGGGCTCGCGCAATGCAGCGGGAAGGATCGCTTCGAACTGCGGCAGGCGCTCGGCGGCGACCCAGATTTCCACACTCTCGCGATCATGCGAGGGCGTGGTTTCGGTCGCGATGCTGGTCAGTTCGTTACTGACACTATCCCCACCCAACCCTCCCCTTGAAGAGGAGGGCTCAAAAGCGGCAGCCTTGGCGTCCGTGCCTGATGCAGGTGTAAGCGCAATTTCAGCCGCGACACCTTCAAAGCCCTCCCCTTCAAGGGGAGGGTTGGGTGGGGATGGTGTCGCGGCATAGCAC